>JAABPT010000204.1 GCA_011391855.1 Burkholderiales bacterium | reverse complement strand
CACCAGGCCAGTGCGGATGCCTTTGAGCGCGGCATATACCGCCGCAGCGGCGCCGGCCGGGCCGCCGCCGACGATGAGCACGTCGTACGGCGCCTTGTCGGCCAGCCGCGCGGCGCTGCGCGCCGCCGCACCCGTGTCGACCTTGGCCAGGATCTCGGCCAGTTCCATGCGTCCGCTGCCGAAGACCTGCCCGTTCAGATAGACCGTGGGCACGGCCATGATCTGGCGCGCATCGACCTCGGCCTTGAACAGACCGCCGTCGATGGCCACGTGGCGCACGCGGGGGTTCAGCACCGCCATCAGGTTGAGGGCCTGCACCACGTCGGGACAGTTGTGGCAGGTGAGCGACATGTAGGTCTCGAAGACGAAGTCACTGCCGTCCTCGGAAGTCAGCGCCTGGATCTGCGCAATGACGTCCGCCTCCACCTTTGGCGGGTGGCCGCCGGCCTGCAGCAGCGCCAGCACCAGTGAGGTGAATTCGTGGCCCATGGGGATGGCGGCAAAGCGCACGCCCATATCGTGGCCGGCACGGCTGATGGAAAACGACGGCCGGCGTGCGTCCTGCCCGTCCAGGCGCAACGCGATCTTGTCCGACAGGCCGGCGATGTCCTGCAGCAGTTCGCGCATTTCCTGCGAGGCGGGACGCTCGTCGAGCGAGGCCACCAGTTCGATCGGTTGCGTCACGCGCTCCAGATAGGCCTTGAGCTGGGTCTTGAGGTTGGCGTCCAACATGGCTAATTACCTTTACGTCGATAAGGATGGGAGTGAAATTCCGGCCCGGTCGACAGCACCCGGTTTGGGGGATGCTGTCGACAGGGCCCGCAGGGTCCTGTCGAAGGGTCTTGCGCGAAGGCGGGCCTTGCAGCCCGCATTCACTTGGACGGCGTCAGATCTTGCCGACGAGGTCGAGCGAAGGCGTCAGCGTGGCCGCGCCTTCCTGCCACTTGGCGGGGCAGACCTGGCCCGGGTGCTTGGCCACGTACTGCGCGGCCTTGACCTTGCGCAGCAGTTCGCTGGCGTCGCGGCCGATGCCGTTGTCGTGCACTTCGGCGGTCTTGATCATGCCTTCCGGGCTGATCAGGAAGGTGCCGCGCAGCGCCAGGCCTTCTTCCTCGATCATGACCTCGAAGTTGCGCGTGATGGTGCCGGTGGGGTCGCCGATCAGCGGATAGCGCACCTTCTTGATGGCGTCCGAGGTGTCGTGCCAGGCCTTGTGCGCGAAGTGGGTGTCGGTGGAAATGCCGTACACCTCGACGCCCATGTCCTTGAACTGGGGGTAGTGGTCGGCCAGGTCTTCCAGCTCGGTGGGGCAGACGAAAGTGAAATCGGCCGGGTAGAACACGAACACGTTCCACTTGCCCTTGAGCGACTGCTCGGTGACTTCGATGAACTTGCCGTTCTGGTAGGCGGTGGCCTTGAAGGGCTTGACTTGGGTGTTGATGAGGGACATGAAGAATCTCCTAGGGTGACGAGGGTTGAAGGAAGGAAGAAATTTGCTGACAGAACGGATTGTTGGAGTCGACCCGTATTTGAGCAATTGGATTACGTTCATGTTGGCGATAGGGAACGTCAATCCACCGGGTCGCCCATGCTGGGCGCGCAGCCGACGAGTCGATGGCCCTGGCCTGCTGACCGCCGCACATGGCAGTGGCAGCCCTTTCGGGGTTCCCCCGGGCCCGCCTGCCTGCGCGAAACGTTTCCGGCTTCAGTCGCTGCGGCTTGGCGCCACGCTGCGTGCCGGCCGGGGCCAGTGCCTGAAGCTCTTCGGTGCGTGCGACGTGACCGCCGAACCCAGCACCAGGGCCCAGAAGATGACCACGGCATGCGTGGCGTCCAGCGCCATCCAGACCACCAGCGCCAGCTTCACCAGCACCGCTGCACCGGCCACTTCGTGCAGCGCGATGCGGCCGGCGCGCAGGTCCATCACCAGCATCACCAGGCCGCTGCCCAGCACCAGCAGCGCCGCGCCGCGGTGCCCGGCGGGCGCGCCCAGTACCGCCGCGCCCAGCCACACCACGCCGGCCAAGTGCAGCGAACGCAGCAGCACCGAGAACCAGCGCTCGGCTTCGGAATCACGGGCCAGCCAACGCATGGTTCGTATTGTGCTCAGGCGGCGGCGCGCCAAAGCCACGCGGAGGCCACGCTCAGGCCGCTCAAGCGGCACGCAGGCAGTCCACGATCTTCAGCCGTGCCGCGCGCCAGGCCGGCACGAAGCCGCCGACGAAGCCCATCAGCAGCGCGAAGAGCATCGACTGCACGGCGATCGAAGGTGTCATGCGGAACTGGAAGGCCAGTTCGGCGAAGGTGGCGAAATTGGTGGTCGACACATCCACCGCCTGCATGCCCAGCGCGCCGGCCACGCCGGCCACGCCGCCCAGCAGTGACAGCAGCAGCGACTCGCCCAGGAAGGCCATCAGCACCGCGCTGCGCCGGAAGCCCAAAGCGCGCAGCGTGCCGATTTCGCCCACGCGCGACGCCACGGCGCCGAACATCGTGATGGTGGCGCCGACCACGGCGCCGATGGAGAAGATGACCGCCAGCGCCGTGCCCAGGATGCCGATGAAATTGGCCAGCGCCTCGCTCTGCTCGGCATAGAAGCGTTCCTCGCGCTTGGCTTCCAGCCCCAGGCGCGGGTCGTCTTCGATGCGTTGACGCAGACCCTCGAAACTGTCCGGGTCGGACAACTTCACGATCACCGAACTGACGGCCTGGCGCCGGAAGGCGGCCATCAGCTGTTCGGCGTCGGCCCAGAGTTCTGAATCGAAGCCGCTGCGGCCAGCGTCGAACAGGCCCACCACCACCCAGTCGCGACCGCCGAAGCGCAGCGTGGCGCCCAGGTCCACGCCCTGGAAGCCGGCGGCCACCGCGCGGCCGGCAATGATTTCGCTGCTGCCGGGGCGGAACAGGCGGCCCTGCACCAGCTTCACCTGCGGCCGCAGCGCCAGGCCCGCCGCGCCGGTGCCGCGCAGCGTCACGTTGCTGGGCTTGCCGCTGCCGCGCTTGGGCAGGTTGTTCAGGATCACCGGCTCCTTGCTGGCCAGGGCCTGGCCGCGGGCGTCGAGCGCGATGCCGGGCAGCGTCTCGATGATGGCCGCCTGCTCCCGGCTGATGCCGCTGGTGATCTCGGCGCCGGCACCCTTGCGCAGCACGATCATGTTGTCGGGCTGGCCGGTGGCCACCAGCGTGGCGCGGATGCCCTCGGTCATCATCAGCACGGTGGCGAAGACGTAGACCACCAGCGCCATGCCGGCCGCTGTGAGCACGGTGGTGACGCGGCGCACACGCAGGTTGCGGGCGATGTAGCTGAAGGGCAGGGCTTGCATCAGCGTAGCGAGCGGCGTGTCATCGGGGCGCTGTGGCCATGTTTGGGCTACCTGACTCGTGAACCAGTAGTGCGAACTGCCTTCGAAACAGCGGCTCCCATCGGACTTCGAGTGCCGCGAGTGGATCAGTCCCCCGTCGGCGCGCCACAGCGCAGGTCGAGTCAACGGGCTCGGGTTCGTCAGTTCGCTCATGACACACGCAGGCTATCGACTGCCGAGGAACGTCACGGCGTGACCGCGCAGTGCAGCAGCAAATCGCGCGAAGGTCAGATCTTGAGCGGGCTGGGAAATGACGGTCGCCCTGGCGTTCGTTGCCATCAGAAAACACGTCGCGTTGTACATGCGCTCTAGCACCAGACGACGGCACAAAACCTCATACCGCGCGGCATAGGCAATGCCTTGGTTCCTAGTGATGCCGGCCCCTTTGCTCTGAACTGCAGAACCACGGAACACCGGGTCTACGTTGAAGTACGGTTCTTTGTTCGCGACAGGTTGCCATACGTTGGCCCTGTCCTCCAGCAAGAAAAGGTATCCAAGAAATGGTGTCGGTGCGCCTTGGCCAAACCGGCCTTCGCGGTACGCGGTCCAGAGATCACTGGCGCTTCCGACCGCCTCTTCGGTACGGTTGTTGACATTGTTTCCGATCGACTTGCCGGCTTGCGACTTGAACTCCATGGCAAGGACCAGTTGACCTTCTGAGACAACGATGAGGTCCCACTTTTTCGTTGCCCGAAAATAGCCCGGCAACTCAAGTGCGCTCCGCGTTCGCACGTCAAGGCGCTTCAGCCCGACGTCGCACGGGATGTCGGCGACAAGGGTTTCGAGTGCGCCCATCTGGGTCCCGCCGGTCACTTCCCCGCGGGTGCCGGCATCCATCCTGCCGGACCCAATCTGCTTTTCCTTGTTTGCCGCACGAGCGTCCCAATACTGTTGCACGGCTTCCTGCAAGCGTGTCTCGATATCGATCCCTTCCGTCAAGGTCTGGCTCCCAATGCAGCCTTCTCTTCTTCGGAGAGCGCGTAGATTTTGGAGGCTGCGCGATTGCACGCCTCCCGGTCCTGCGCCTTCGCCGCGGAGATGAGTTCGTGCCTAAAGTCTGGTGCAACGTCCGCCCACTTCGGAACCCGGATGCGTCGTAGGTACTGCGCCTGAAACCTGAGGAAACCGCCACGCATGCGGGTTGAATAGGTCGCCACGAAGAGTCGGGCTACGGCAGACAGCAGCACCGCCTGCAACGCCCGCAGGTCCCACTCGTCCGAAGTAATGAAGTACAGGTTGTGGTGCGGATAGAGACGCCCTTCTTCGTAGACGATGTGCGATTCACCCTTGATATCCGGGATCAGCAGCTTGGGCCGCTTCGTTAGCCCTGGTGTGATGCGATCGATCGTGCGGTACCAGTGGGCAGGGGTCTTCTGGGCGCAGTGCCGTCCGGCGATCGCGGCCTTGCGCGCCCCAAGATATCGATTCAGGCGCGGATAGTCTTCGAGATCGACCAAGCCGCCGCCGTCCTCAAACGGGTTGATCACGCCATACCCTCGCCAAACAACAGTGCCGTTCGAGATGTCTCGGGTCATTACCAGCGGTAGCTTGCGATCGTGCTCAACGTCGAGTGCGTCGAAGTGACCAATGAAGGCCTCATCCGCGCCCGTCGCAACTCCAATGCCGACTTTGCACCCGACCTCTTCAATGTTTGGGAAGTCCTGCTCCAAGCGACGCACAAGCGCGAGTTGATCCGACGAAGCCAGGATCCACGGTTCAGAGCCGGCCGTCACGTCAACAAGCTCTCGCACTGCGCCGACCCCATGCGGAAGGCTCGTCGCCCTAAGCTGCGCTGCCAATTCGCTCAGCACCGCACCTTCGATTTCGGGCCGAGAAGCGAGACGCGTCACTCCGGGACTTTCACGAGTTATCACTGTAATCGCGGGATAGGCGATGACGTCCGAATGAAAGGCCGGCGTGTCGGTCATGTCCACGTGGACCTTCAAGTGAAACTCTTTGGCCACAAGTGCGCGCAGCGGGCCGCCGTAGCGGTTCTTCATCCAGCGGTCAGCGCAGATGAACCCGAGTGCACCGCCCTTACTTAGCAGTCTCAATGAACGCTCAATGAATGGGATGTAAAGGTCGGCACGGTCATAGATGGTCTTGTAGCGACTACGGTACTCGGCAAGAAGTACGGCCGGGATCAATTCTTGGCGCACGTAGGGGGGGTTGCCGATGACGACATCAAAGTCTTTGGGCAACTCAGCCAAGAGAAAGTCGCCATGCTGCAGCCAGCGGTCGGCGATGAGTGCTGCGGTGCGAGCAGCGATCCCAGCATCGGTCAGCCGCGCAATGACACGTGCATGCGTCCGCTCGAAGGTGACACGATGCAACTCCACTGCGCGGATGCAGTCCCCCAATGCATCCAACGGATCCGTGGTCGTACCGTTGGCCTTCCAGGCGCGCAGCAAACGGTCGATCGCAGGGAGCAAGAAGTCTCCGTCACCGAACGAGGGCTCCAGCAGCCTCAAGTCACTCAGCGGCAGGTCACTGTTGTAGCCCGTCAGATCGAGCACGAAGTCGACGACCTCCCGGCGCGTGTAGATTGCTCCGCGCTCCTCCACGCCACCGGCGTTGGCCAACTCCTCGACTGCCGCCGTGATGGGGCAGAAGTCCAGCAACGAGGGCTGGCGCAGTTGAAGATTGAACATCGTGGCGGTCATTGGGGCTCGCGTCGTTGATCGACCACTGCGTACCGACGCAGCTTATGCTGTATGAAATATCAGTATATGCTGCGTAAGCCCCGAGGAGCACACATCGTCGGCATTCATGCGCAGTGCGTGGCCTGCGATCACTTCAATGGCCCAAGTCCAGGTCAACGTGGAGGGACGCATTTCTCTCACCGCCGTTGAGAGTATTGACGTGTCACGCACATCGGCTCGATGTTGTCCATGCCGAAACAGGGCTCCATCGCGCGCTTGGTGCGGTTTTTTGTCGGCCAGGCGCAGTCCCTGCCGCCACGAGTGTGCCCATGCAGGTCCACCTACGCGACGTGCCTCAAACCCGCCACGATGTCGATGCGGCTCATCTTCCACGCCGGCCAGGCCGCGGCGACCACGCCGACGAGCAAGGCTGCCGCCAGCTGCAGGCCCATCGTCGAGGCCGAGACGCGGAACACCGGGAACAGCGAACCGGCCGTCTGCGCGAAGGCCGCCGCCAGCGGCAGCGTCAGCAGCACGCCGGCCAGCCCACCGATGAGAGCGATCAACAGGCTTTCGCCGAACAGCAGCCGCACCACGAAGGCTGGGCCGAAGCCCAGCGCCTTGAGCGTGGCGTATTCGGCCAGTCGCTCGCGCGCCGTCATGGCCATGGTGTTGGCCATCACCGCCATGATGATGACGACGATGATGTAGCTCACCGCTTGCAGCGCCACCAGGATGGCTTCGCTCATCGAGACGAAGCTGAGCTGGAAGGCCTTCTCGGTTTCGGTCAGCGTCTCGGCCAGCGAATTGCGGAATTGCGCGTCGATGCGCTGCGAAATCACGCCCGCGTTGTTGGGGTCGCGGATGCCGACGACGAACACGCCGACGAAGTCGCCACGGCCGCCGCGGGCACGCAAGGTCTCGTTGATCAGGCCCCAGTGCATCAGCATCTGGTTCTCGTCCACCGAGGCGTCGGCGCCTTCGTAGATGCCGCGCAGCGTGAAATTCCAGTTGCCGCTGTAGATGGTGCCGCGCAGCGGGATGTTGTCGCCCAGCTTCCAGCCGTACTTCTGCGCCAGCTTCGCGCCCACCACCACGCCCTTGCGGTCGCGCGACCAGGCCACTCGTTCGGCGTCGGCGAGCCGGAATTCGGGGTACAGCGGCAGGTAGGTGGCGGGGTCCACCGCGAACTGCGGGAAGAAATTGCGTTGCGTGATGTAGATGCCGCCGAACCAGTTGGACCAGCTCACGCGGTCCACGCCGTCCACCGCGCGCAGCCGCTCGGCGTAGGCCAGCGGCAGCGGCACGGTGAGCGAGGTCGCGCTGCGCGTGATGAGCCGCGTGCTGGAACTGTTCTCGGCGCCGGCATACCAGGCGTCGACGATGGTGCGCAACAGGCCGTAGGCGCACACCGCCACCACCAGGCCCAGCATCGTGAGCAGCGTGCGCAGCCGGTGGCGGAAGGCGTTCTTCAGCAGCAGGCGCAAGAGGAACATCGGTGTCGCCGGGCGCTGGCGGGTCAGGCGACGAGCTCGTCCACCAGCACGCCTTTTTCCAGGTGCACCAAGCGCTGCGCGCGCGCCGCCGCCTTGGGGTCGTGCGTGACCATGACGATGGTCTTGCCGAGTTCGGCCACCAGCTGCTCCAGCAGCGACAGCACTTCCTCGCCGGTGGCGCGGTCCAGGTCGCCGGTGGGTTCGTCGGCCACGATCAGCGTCGGGTCGCCGACCAGCGCGCGCGCGATCGCCACGCGCTGCTGCTGGCCGCCGGAAAGTTCGCTCGGCAGGTGGTCGGCGCGGTCGCTCAACGCCACCAGTGCCATCACCTGCGCCACGCGTTCGCGCCGCTGGCGCGCGGAAAGGCCGGTCAGCAGCAGCGGCAGCTCCACGTTCTCGAAGGCCGACAGCACCGGGATCAGGTTGTAGAACTGAAAGATGAAGCCCACGTGGGCCGCCCGCCAGTCGGCCAGTTCGCCTTCGCCGAGCGTGGCGATGTCCACGCCGCCGATCTGGATGGTGCCGGCGCTGGGTTGGTCGATGCCGGCAATCAGGTTCAGCAGCGTGCTCTTGCCCGAGCCGCTGGGGCCCATCAGCGCCACGAATTCGCCGGCCGCCACGTCGAGGTCGATGCCCAGCAGCACGGCGATGTCCTGCTCGCCGCGGTGGTAGGACTTGGCCAGGCCGCGGATGCGGATCAGCGGCGCGCCGGCGTCTGGCATGGGCTCGATTTCTTCGGCTTCATCGGCGTGTACGGCATGTACGGCTACTTGCCGGCCACGGTGACGCGCGCGCCGGCCTGCAGCTTGTCGCTGGGGGCCAGCACCAGCCGTTCGCCGGACTTCAGCGTACCGGCGTCGACTTCCAGCAGGTCGCCCAGCGTGCGGCCCGCTCGCACCGGCACGGCTTCCAGCACCTCGCCCGCGCCGATGCGCAGCACCACAGGCCGGCCGTCGCGCTGTACCACGGTGCGCGGGTTGACGGCCAGCACCGGCTGGAAGTCGGCCTCGCTGGGTCGCTGCTTCAGGAACACGACCTTGGCACTCATCTCGGGCAAGACGCGCGGGTCGAGCTGCTCGAAGCGGATCTTCGTCATCACCGTGGCCTTGGCGCGGTCCACCGTGGGCACGATACGCACCACGCTGCCGCGAAAACGCGCCTCGGGCAGGGCGTCGAGCGTGATCTCCACCGGCATCTCGATGGCGACGCGGCCGACGTTGCTCTCGGAGACGTCGGCTTCCACCTCCAGCGTGCCCATGTCGGCCATCGTGACCACCGCGCCCTGCGCGCCGGCGGCGCTGGAAAACGGCGTGATCATGTCGCCGACATTGGCGTTCTTCACCAGCACCACGCCGTCGAAGGGCGCGCGGATCTCGGTATTGGCGCGGTTCACGGCCTGCACCTGCACCTGCGCCGCGGCGGCGGCGATATTGCCGCGTGCGGCGGCGATGCCGGCCTGGGCCGAAGCGACGCCAGCGCGTGCCGCATCGGTGCGGCGCTTCGCGCCGTCCACCGCCTGCGGCGACACGAAGTCCTGCGCGCGCAGTTCCAGCATGCGCTGCAGCTCGGCGCTGGCATTGGCCAGCTCCACCTGGGCCTGGCGCACGCCCGCGTCGGCCTGCTGCAGCGTGGCTTCGGCCTGGCGCTGCCCGGCCTGGGCGGCCTGCATGGCGGCGGCCACGTCGCTGGCGTCGAGGCGGCCGATCAGTTCGCCCTCCTTGACGGGGCTGCCTTCGCGCACGCGCAACTCGATCAGGCGGCCCGTGGCCTTGCTCGACACCGCGGCGCGGCGTTGCGCCACCACGTAGCCCGAAGCGGTGAGCAGGGCATGCTGCGCTGAAGGGTAGGCCGTCATCACGTTGCTGGCCTGCACCTCGGTCTGCCGCGTGGCCAGCACGGTAGCGCCGGCCGCCAGGGCGGCGACCACCAGAAGCCACCAGCCCCAACGGCGACGCCGGCGCACTGGCGCCGCTGGCGCACCGCGGTTCAGGGCCGCCAGCCGTGGGCGGGCGGGCTCGGCGGCGGTGGGCTTGGCATCGGTCATGGAGCTGTGGGCGCGGGCATCAGTTTCATTGTCCCGCAGTGGGGCAGACGAGCGCTGTTGCGTGGGTACCCGTCACGCTGCACGCCGGCGCGGCTGGCTGCGTGCCGCGGCGGCCACCACCGGCGGCACCTCGGCGTGCGCGATGACGCCGCCGCCCAGGCACACCTCGCCGTCGTAGAGCACGGCGCTCTGGCCGGGCGTCACGGCCCATTGCGCGGTGTCGAAGCGCAGCGCGAAGCCGCTGGCCTCGGGTTCGAAGATGCAGGCCGCGTCGGCCTGCCGGTAGCGCGTCTTGGCAGCCAGCGGCCCGGCCGCGGGCGGCATGCCGGCGACCCAGCTCGTGTCTTCGGCCTGCAGCCAGTTCGACTGCAACCAGGGGTGGTCATGCCCTTGCACCACGTGCAGCGTGTTGTGTGCCAGGTCCTTGTGCGCCACGTACCAGGGCGCGTGCTCACCGCCGCCTTCGCGCACGCCGCCGATGCCCAGCCCCTGGCGCTGGCCCAGCGTGTAGAAACTCAGGCCCACGTGGCGGCCGACCTCGCGGCCGCGTTCGTCGAGCATGGGCCCGGGTTCGTGGTTCAGGTAGCGCTGCAGGAAGTCGCGGAACGGCCGCTCGCCGATGAAGCAGATGCCGGTTGAGTCCTTCTTCTTCGCATTCGGCAGACCGATCTCGGCGGCGACGCGGCGCACCTCGGTCTTCTTCAGCTCGCCCACCGGGAACAGCGTCTTCGACAACTGCGCCTGCGTCAGGCGGTGCAGGAAATAGCTCTGGTCCTTGGCCGGGTCCAGGCCCTTGAGCAGCTCGAAGCGGCCGGCCCGCTCCCGCACGCGGGCATAGTGCCCGGTGGCAATGCGCTCGGCGCCCAGCCGCAGTGCATGGTCCAGGAAGGCCTTGAACTTGATCTCGGCGTTGCACAGCACGTCGGGGTTGGGCGTGCGGCCGGCGGCATATTCGCGCAGGAACTCGGCAAAGACGCGGTCCTTGTATTCGGCGGCGAAATTGACATGCTCGATTTCGATGCCGATGACGTCGGCCACCGCCGCGGCGTCGACGAAGTCGACATTGCTGGAGCAGTACTCCCCGTCGTCTTCGTCCTCCCAGTTCTTCATGAAGAGGCCGACGACGTCGAAGCCCTGCTGCTTGAGCAGGTACGCGCTGACGGCGGAGTCGACACCGCCCGACAGGCCCACCACGACGCGCCCGCGAGGCGTCATTCGCCTGCGGTTCCGGGCTGCGGCGCGTGCCGCGCCAGCAGGTGCAGCACCGCTTCGGGCACGGCACGGCTCAGGCGGTCGCACACGGTCGGGTCGTCGAGGTCGGCGTCAGCGTCCGCGGCCGGGGTCACGCCTTCCAGGCCACCGCCCAGCACGAGCAGCGGTGCCAGCAGCGAAGCCGCGGCCACATCTCGCCAGGTGTCGCCCCAGGCCTCGGGCCGCAGGTCCACCGCCTGCAGGAAGCCGGTGCACCAGTCGCGCGCATCGACCAGTTCTTCGACCCCTTCGCTGCCGCCCTGCTCGGCGATGCTGAAGATGGGCTCCCAGGTGGCAGGCCTCTCGGTGAGTTGCTGGCCCAGGTGGCGCAGGTGGCGCAGCACCATCACCACCGTGGTCTTGCGCTGGCGTTTGCTGGCGAATGGAAATGGCGCAGAGGGTGCGGCCTCGGCCGGACCCGTTTCGCCGTCGCCGCCCCAGACCCAGGGCAGCCAGTCGGCGGTAGGCAGGCTGGCCAGCACCGCGGGCGGGCCGACGAGCAGCGCGGTCAGGTAGCCGTCCAGGCCGTCGAGCGACATCGCGCCGTCGGCCGGCAGGGCTTGCAGCAGCGCGTCCAGCGCGTCGAGTTCGGCCGCCGAAAGCGGCGTCACGGGGGAGGCGGGGTCGTAGCGGGGGTAGTCCACGGTTCGGGGTTTCAGGTTCGAAGGGTCGGTTGTCGCGGCGCGCCGGTGCCTGTGCCTGCGCCGACGAGCCTGCATTGGAACCGATGACGGGCAGGCGCCGGTCCGCCCACACGGCGTCCGCTGTGCCACCATGGCCACCGAAAGGACGCCTGCATGACCCCGTTTGCCGAATACACGCATTTCGACGGCCTGGGCCTGGCCGCGCTGGTGCAACGCGGCGAGGTCAGCCCCGCCGAGTTGCTGGAAGCCGCCATCGCCCGCATCGAGGCACACAACCCGGCGCTCAACGCCGTCGTGCGCAAGCGCTACGAGGCGGCGCGCGCCGAGGCCGCGCAGGTGGACCGCCAGGCGACTTTCGCCGGCGTGCCGTTTCTGGTGAAAGACCTGCTGGCGATGCTGGCCGGCGAGCCCACGGCCAACGGCAACCGGTTGCTGAGCCACACGCCAATGCCGCACAGCAGCGAAATGGTGCGCCGCTGGCGCGCCGCGGGGTTGGTGATCGCCGGGCGCACCAATACGCCCGAATTCGGCCTCACGCCCACCACCGAGCCGCTGCTCTACGGCCCGACGCGCAACCCCTGGTCGGCGGCGCATTCGCCCGGCGGCTCCAGCGGAGGCTCGGCGGCGGCGGTGGCGGCCGGCATGGTGCCGCTGGCCAGCGGCGGCGACGGCGGCGGGTCGATCCGCATCCCGGCTTCGTGCTGCGGGCTGTTCGGCTTCAAGCCCAGCCGTGGCACCACACCCACCGGCCCCGATTTCGGCGAGCTCTGGAACGGGTTCGTCGTCGAACACGTGATCAGCCGCTCGGTGCGCGACAGCGCCGCGGCGCTGGACGCCACGGCGGGCGCCGATGCCGGTGCGCCTTACGCCGCGCCATTGCATGCGCGGCCCTTCCTCGACGAGGTGGGCGCCGACCCCGGCCACCTGCGCGTGGCTTTCACGAGCCGGCCGCTGTTCGGGCAGGGCCCCGTGCACGCCGACGTGGTGACCGCGCTGCAAGCGGCGGCGCGGCTCTTCGAATCGCTGGGGCACCATGTCGACGAAGCCACGCCGCCGATCGACCCCGAGGCCGATGCACTGGCCTTCGTCACCGTGCTGGCGGGCGAGACGCGGGCCGAGATCGAGCACCTGGCGCGCCTGGCCGGGCGCAAGCCGCGCGCGGCCGATTTCGAACCGGCCACCTACAGCCTGGGCCTGCTCGGCCGCACGCTCAGCGCCGCGGCCTATGCCGCGGCCGCGCAGCGGCTGCAGTTGTCAGCGCGGCGCATGGCGCCGTTCTTCGAGCAGGTCGACGTGCTGCTCACGCCCACGCTGGGCGCGCCGCCGGCCTTGACTGGGGCGCTGCAGCCCAGCCGTGCCGAGCAGCGGCTGATGCGTGTCGTGAATGCGCTCGACGCCGGCTGGCTGCTCGGCGCGCTGGGCGTCATCAAGCCGCTGGCGGCCAAGACGTTCGACTACATCCCGTACACGCCGCTGTTCAACGCCACCGGGCAACCGGCGATGTCGGTGCCGCTGCACTGGAACGAAGCCGGGTTGCCGGTGGGGGTGCAGTGCGTGGCTCGCTTCGGCGGCGACGCGCTGCTGTTCCGGCTGGCGGCACAGCTGGAGCAGGCCCGCCCCTGGTTCGACCGCCGGGCGCCCGGGTACTGAGCCACTGGCATGGCGTGGCGCGACGCAGCGCGACCGGTTGGCGCCCGGGTGGGCCGCGAACCCTCTCAGCAGGTCAGCATGCGCGACCGCGTGCGAACGAGTCCCCGCGCCCGGTTCATCGCATACGCGATCGCCTCGTCGGCCGACCGCCAGCGGTAGCCGCAGGCCAGGCTGTCGTCGCGGTAGGCCTCGCGCGGCGTCGCGCGGGCGCCGCAGACGCGGCTGACCACGAGCGCGGCGATGTAGCCCTGGCCGCGTGGTGCGTCCAGCGCACCCACGAAGATGCGGTAGTCGCCTTCATGGCATTCGTCGAAGTGCATATTCCAGTCTCCTTCGATAGCGTGCCGCGATGTTCGCCGCCGCCGTCGCGGCTGGCATCCTTCAAAGGAGGGAGGCCCACTTGAGGGGGTGCCGCAGCCGGCCGCGGCCACGGCCTGCATGGGATCATCCGGCTCCCTGGGAACCGCCTTCGGCCACACCATGACTCCCGACACTCTGCCCCCCGCCTACTTGCGTCAGCCCTCGCTGCACGGCGACACCGTGGTCTTCGTCAGCGACGACGACCTGTGGCGTGTCTCCACCGCCGGCGGCACCGCGCTGCGTCTGACCGCCAGCCTGTCCGAACCGGCTACGCCCTGCCTGTCGCCTTGCGGCCGCTGGCTGGCCTTTGCCGGCCGCGACGAACAGCACAGCGAGGTCTGGCTGATGCCCGCCGCCGGCGGCGCGGCACGGCGCCTCACCTGGCTGGGCAGCGAACTGGCGGTGCGCGGCTGGACACCCGAGGGCCGCATCCTCTTCTGCAGCAACCACGGCCAGCCGTTCTTTCGCAACTGGCACGCCTGGACCGTGGCGCCCGAGGGCGGCGCGCCCGAACGGCTGCCGCTGGGGCAGGTCAACCACCTCGCCTTCGGCCCCGACGGCGCGCGCGTCATCGGCCGCAATACCGCCGACCCGGCGCGCTGGAAGCGTTACCGCGGCGGCACCGCCGGGCACCTGTGGGTCAGCGCCGCCGGCAGCGGCGACTTCCGCCGCATGAGTGAACTGCAGGGCAATATCACTTCGCCGATGTGGCTGGACGACCGCGTCTGGTTCCTGAGCGACTTCGAAGGCGTGGGCAACCTCTATTCCTGCGCCCCCGACGGCAGCGCACTGCGCCGCCACACCGACCACGCCGACTTCTACGCCCGCCATGCCGCCAGCGACGGCGAACGCATCGTCTACCAGTGCGGCGCCGAGCTGTGGCTGTTCAACCCGGCGAAGGACCGCAGCGAGCGGCTCGAGATCGACGTGCCCAGCGCCCGCACCCAGGCCGCGCGCCGCTTCGTGCCGGTGGCCGAGCACCTGCACGGCGTGCAGTTGCACCCCGAAGGACACAGCCTGGCGCTGGAAGCGCGCGGACAGATCTTCACCATGGCGCTGTGGGAAGGCGCGGTTCACCGCCACGGCAGCGGGCCGGCGCGCCGCCGACTGGGCCAGTGGCTGGCCGACGGGCAGACCCTGGTGGCGGCCAGCGACGCCAGCGGCGAAGAGCGCGTGGAGGTGCACGGCGGCGGCACCGTGCGCGAACTGCCCTGGGATCTGGGCCGCCTGACCGCGCTGCGCGCTGCGCCGCAAGGGCGCCAGGTGGCCATCGCCAACCACCGCAACCAGCTCTGGGTGGGCGACGTCGACACCGGCGGGCTGAGCCTGGTCGACCACAGCGAGCACGCACGCATCGAAGACCCGGTGTGGTCGCCTTGCGGCGGCTGGCTGGCCTACACCTATGCCACCAGCACGCGCCACACGGCGATCAAACTGTGCGCGGTCACGGCCACCGGCACCGGCCGCCCGCTGCTGGCCACCCAGCCCGAATTCCGCGACTACGCACCGGCCTTCGACCCCGAGGGCAAATACCTCTACTTCCTCTCGCTGCGCACCTACGACCCGGTGTACGACGCGGTGCAGTTCGAGCTGAGTTTTCCGCGTGCGGCGCGGCCTTACCTGATTGCGCTGCAGGCCGGCGGGCCGCCGCCCTTCGAGCCGGCGCCTAAGGGCATGAAGAAGACGCCGGGCGCCGACGAGCGCAAGGACGCGGCCGCAACCGTGCTGCCGCCCATCGAACCCGTGGGCCTGGCGCGCCGCATCGCCGCTTTCCCGGTGGCCGAGGGCCGCTTCGGCCAGATCGCCGGCGTGGCCGACGGCAAGGTGGTCTGGAACACGCTGCCGATCGCCGGTGCGCATGGCCGCGGCGGCCACAAGGACACACCCGGCACGCTGGAGGTCTTCGACTTCGCCACTGGAGCGGCCAAGACCCTGCTGCCGCAGGCCGACAGCTTCAGGCTCGCGGCCGACGGCCACACGCTGCTGGTGCGCACCGGCAACAAGCTGCGCGCCATCGACGCCACGAAGCCGCCCGACGACAAGGCCGAACCCGGCGACGCCAAGCCCTCGCGCAAGAGCGGCCACATCGACCTGGCACGCGTGCGCCTGGCGGTGGAGCCGGCGCAGGAATGGGCGCAGATGCTGCGTGAGGTGTGGCGGCTGCAGCGCGACCATTTCTGGGTGGAAGACATGTCGGGCGTGGACTGGCCAGCCATGTTCCAGCGCTACGCGCCGCTGCTGCCGCGCGTGGCCACGCGCGGTGAATTTTCCGACCTGGTGTGGGAACTGCAAGGCGAGCTGGGCACCTCGCACGCCTACGAGATGGGGGGCGACCACCGCAAGCCGCCGGCCGTGCCGCTGGGCCACCTGGCCGCCGATTTGCGCCCGGCCGAAGGCGGCTGGGAGATCGCCGCCACCGTGCAGGGCGACCCCTGGGACGCCACGGCCGATTCACCGCTGAATGCGGTGGGCGTGGCGGCGCGGCCGGGCGAACGCATCGTGGCCGTGGGCGGCCAGGCGTTGCCTGCAGGGCAACCGCCGCAGTCGCTGCTGGTGCACCAGGCCGGCGCCAAGGTGGCGCTGACGCTGGCCACGGCCGAAGGCGCGCGGCGCGAAGTGATGGTCACGCTGCTGGCCGACGAGACCCCGGCGCGCTACCGCGCCTGGGTGGAAGCCAACCGCGCCTGGGTGCACCAGGCCAGCGGCGGCCGCGTGGGTTACTTCCACCTGCCCGACATGATGTCGGCCGGCTTCGCCGAATTCCACCGCTATTTCGCCACCGAATGCGACCACGACGCGCTCATCGTCGACGTGCGCTACAACCGCGGCGGCCATGTCTCCGAACTGCTGCTGGAGAAGGTGGCGCGCAAGCGCATCGCCTGGAACCAGATGCGCTGGGGACAGCCCGCCAGCTACCCCGACGAAGCGCCCGCCGGCCCGGTGGTGGCGCTCACGAACGAACATGCGGGCAGCGACGGCGACATCTTCTCGCACGGTTTCAAGCTCATGGGCATCGGCACTCTGGTGGGCCAGCGCACCTGGGGCGGCGTTATCGGCATCTGGCCGCGCCATGCGCTCGTCGACGGCACCGAGGTCACGCAACCCGAATATTCCTTCTGGTTCAAGGACGTGGGCTGGGGTGTGGAGAACTGCGGCACCGACCCGCAGGTGGTGGTGGACAACGCGCCGCAGCACGACGCCTTCAATGCGCCACAGCGCGATCGGCAGCTCGCCGCGGCGCTGGCCGAGGCCCTGCAGGCGGTGGCGCGCGAGGGGGTGGCCAGGCCGGACTTCGGCCCGCGGCCGCGCTTGGCGCCCGGGCCGTTGCCGCCGCGCCCGTAGAGCCGCGTTGCCGCCGTTGCCGTCATTGCTGCGGCCTTGCTGCAGCCACTGCAGCCACGTGCAGGGGCCGGTTTTTGAGTGCACACCCTAGGCATTTCCGGCGCCATTGGGTGTCGCTCCCTAGGGCCGCGGGTCGAAACTTCGTTCTGTGGCAGGACTGGAACCTCAACGCTGCTGTGCAGTACGAGGCCCAAGTCCCCAGCCCCGAATACAGCAACCCACGGAGAAATATATGACCATCCAGACCCTCAGCAGCGTCACCCTGGCCACCATCGAAAATTACCGGCACGCCGGCAATCTGGCCGCGCGCGCTTACCGCACCGGCACCGAGCGCCTGATCGACGCCGTCAACGAAAGCCTGGATACCCGCGTCGACCCGCGCACCAGCGAATTCGTGCCGCGCCTGACCCAGACGATGAAGAAGGTGCGTGGCCGCGTCAGCGAATTCACCGTCAAGCGCATCGACGAAGTCTCCGAGCTGGCCGAGAAGGCCGTCGACATCGGTTCCGACGGCGCCGCCCGGCAGGTGCATCGCATCGCCGACTTCGCCGCTGGCGTGGAAACGCCCATCCTGGCCAATGGCCTGCAGGCGGCGGCCCGCCTGAGCATGCCCACGGCCAAGGTGGCGTTGGCGGTGTCGAAGAAGCTCAACGAAGGCGCCAAGACGCTGTCCAGCGTGGCCCGCGGCAAGAGCATCAAGAAGGTGGCCGAAGAGGCCACGGCGGGTGCCAAGCGTCAGGTCAAGCGCACGCAGCGCAAGGCCGTGCAGACCCAGCGTGAAGTCGTGAAGACGGTGCGTGCCGCCGCTGCGGCGCCGCGCAAGACGGCGGCCCGCGTCAGCCGCAAGACCGAAGCGGCCGTGGTCCAGGCTGCAGCGGCCGTCGAGACGGCTGCCAAGCGCGCCGTCAAGGCGCCGCGCAAGACCCCGGTGCGCGCCAAGCGCGCCGCCGCAGCGGCCTGAACGCCCAGCCGGTTTCAGGCAGCAATGAAGGGGTGCGACGCGAGTCGCACCCCTTTTTCAATGGGCGGCGCTGCGCGCCGTGGTTCACAGCGGCTGCGTGCTCGCCTGCGCCAGGTAGAACCACTCGTGCCCCGGCAGCGCGCCGTGGTCGGGAAAGACGATATAGCCGGACTGCGGTGCGCGCACTTCGCTGCCGTCGGCGCGCAGGGCGATCAGCTCGCCTTCGGCCAGCGCGTCGAAGCTGGCCCAGCCCTTGGCGAAGCGGTCGCCTTCGGCGTGACGGTCCACCACCTCGGCCAGCGCCAGGCATTCGAAGCGCTGCGCCGGCGGTGCCAGCGGCCCTTCGGCCAGGCCCAGCAGCGCCAACGTCTGGCGCACGGCGTGGGCCGCCACGTCGGGCGCCGCGGGGTCGTCGTGCTGGCCGCATTCGAGCGTGATGCCATAGCCACCCTGGCTGCGCATGTATTCGGTGGTACCCACGCCGTAGCTCGGGTCCTCGTTGACCGCGCCCGGGGTCAATGCGCGCGCGCGGCGGCGCGCCACGCCTTCGGCATAGGCGTCCATCCAGCCGTCGACGACGCGGCTGGGGCCGGCATGCGCGGCCAGCCGCGCCTCGGCCTGGGCGTGCGCGAAGGGCTCCAGCTCGCCGCGGTTGTCGGCCGGGCCGCGCATCACGAAGGGCCGGCCCGGGCTGCGGAAGGTGTGCAGGTCCAGCAGCACGTCGTGCGCAGCCAGCCAGCGGCACAGCACATTGGCGATGCGATCCTCGTTGTCCTGCGGCGTGGCGGTGGGCTGCAGCCGGCGGTTGAGGTTGCGGTCACCCATGCGACGGCCGCTTGCATAGGCCAGCGGATTGCACACGGGCACGAAGGTGACGTGGCCGCGCACGATCTCGATTTCGCCCGCTTCGATTTCCCCCAGCACGCGCTGGATGCCCTTCGTGCCCGCCGTCTCGTTGCCGTGCACTGCACCGGTGACGATGAGCCGCGGCCCCGGCGCCAGGCCGGCGAAGCAGTGCGCGCGCAGGCCGCGCGTGGAAAGCGGGGCCAGGGCGCCGGTACTCATTCGTCGCCCCCGCACAGCATTTCGTAGGCCCGCGCATAACGCTCGTGCACGCCCAGGATCACGTCCTCGGGCAGGTCCAGCGCGGCCTGCTCGGGCCCGCCGGTGACGCCCGTGGAGGCCAGCCAGTCGCGCAGCGGCTGCTTGTCCAGCGCGTCGATGCGCCCTTCGTGCAGCGCGTCGGCGAGCCAGAAGCGCGAAGAGTCGGGCGTCAGCACCTCGTCCATCAGCGTCAGCCGGCCGGCTTCGTCGAGACCGAATTCGAATTTGGTGTCGGCAATGACGATGCCGCGGGGCAACGCATAGGCGCAGGCGGCGCGGTACAGGCGGATGGCGGTGTCACGCAGCTCGGCGGCGCGCTCCGGCCCGATCAGCGCAGACAGCGCATCGAACGAGATGTTCTCGTCGTGGTCGCCCACGGCGGCCTTGGTGGCGGGGGTGAAGATGGGTTCCGGCAGCGGTGTGGTCATGGCCAGGCCCGCCGGCAACGGCATGCCGCAGACGGTGCCCTGCTTCGCATATTCCTTCCAGCCCGAGCCCGCCACGTAGCCGCGCACCACGGCTTCGCAGGGCAGCGGCTTTAGGCGTCGCACCAGCATCGAACGGCCAGCCACCTGCGCCACCTCGTCGGGCGCGACCACGCTTTCGGGTGCGTCACCGCTCAGGTGGTTGGACACGATGGCGCGCAATTCGTCGAACCAGAACAACGCCATCTGCGTGAGCAGCCGGCCCTTGCCCGGCACGGGCGCCTTCATCACCACGTCGAAGGCACTCAGCCGGTCGCTGGCCACCATGAGCATGCGGTCAGCGCCCACGGCGTAGAGGTCACGCACCTTGCCGCGCGCGATGAGCGGCAGGGAATGCAGCCGGGTCTGCTGGACGGCGGGGCCGAGGGCCGCTAGGCGGGGCGAGGGTGCGGTCATGGGCGGAAAGGGTGTGAAAGACGACCCGACTATTGTCCGCGCAGCGGTGCGCCCGCGGCACCGTGTCCTTGGCGCCGCCGAGCTTGGGACCGCCGCAGCTCAGGCCGGCGCAGGCGCCAGCATCGCGTCGATCGCCGCGCCCAGCGCCGGCAGCCGCCAGGTCGTGGCACAGCGCTCGTGTGGCGCGTAACGCCGTCCCAGGCCGGTGAGCACCGCCACGGCATAGTGCCGCCCCCCGCCCATCACGATGCCGGCGTCGGACGCATAGTTGTCGGTGCTGCCGGTCTTGTGCGCGAAGGCCGGTGCGTCGGGCAGGCCGGGAACCCAGCCCGGCAGGCCGCGCAGGCGGCCGCTGGAGAGCACTTCGCCGAGTTCCTGCCGCGCCAGCAAGGCGAGCAGGCGGTCGCGCGTGGCTGGCAGCAGCGTGGGCGTGGCCGCCGGCAGCCAGGGCGGGGGCGGGGCTTGCGGGTCCAGCAGCCAGAGCAGGCGCGCGGTGTCCCAGGCCGTCATGTGGATGTGGCCCACCCCCGCGCCGTCGGCATTGCGCCAGCCGCCGCGCGGCGTGGTGTCGTTGACCTTCAAGGTGCCCAGGCCCCAGGCGGCGAAGATGGCGTTCAGGGCGTTGCCGCGGGCCGGCAACAGCAGCCCCACGCGGTGCAGCAGCGCCACGCAGTCGTCGGTGGCGTCGTTGTCGCTGACCGTGATCATCGGCTCCAGCGCGGCGGGCCAGGGGCACAGGCCGCGGTCCACGGCCAGGCCCACGCCCACGGCGATCATCAGCTTGAGCAGCGAGGCCGGGTAGGGCGCGACGAAGCGCTGTGGCGCCGCCACACGCGCCGCGTCGATCGGCGTCCAGTCCGGTCGCGACCAGTCCGCGCCCGGCAGCCAGGCCACGGATTCATGCCGGGCGTTCTGCAAGTCGGCGTCGAAGCCGATGTTGCGCACCGCGCCGGCATCGCTGCCGATCTCGGCCACCCACCCTTGCGGGAATTCGCGCGAGAACAGCACATTGGCCCAGCGCGGACCGTCGGCGTGGGCGAAGTCCGCCACGGCCAGGTCGATGCTCGGAAAGGCCTCCACCGCCGCCCCGCCGCGCCAGCCATCGGGCGTGTTGCCGAAGTCCTGCGCCCGCACCGATTCGAGCAGGCGCTGCGCCAATTCGCCGACGCCTGCCGTCAAACCGCGGCCCCCGCTGGCAAAGCCACCACGCGCTGCAGTTGCGCCGTCAGGTCCAACCCGTCCAGCCGCTTCTCGGCCATCAGGAACAGGCCCCGCCCGCCGCTGGCGCGCGACCAGGC
>JAABPT010000192.1 GCA_011391855.1 Burkholderiales bacterium | reverse complement strand
TGTGTGGCTACGGCTGGTGGCCAGCCTGCCGGTGCTGGCCTTCCTGATGCTCTCGGGTTTCCTGCTGCGCGCCGACGCCGACGCGCAGCAGGCGCGCCGCATCTTCGAGGAAGTCGTCAGGCTGGTGCCGCTGGCCGGCCCGTTGCTGGCGACCTGGCTGTTCGGTGCCGAGGAAGGCAGCCTGCAGGTGGTCTATCTGCACCACGCCGCCACGGCCACGCTGATCGTCTGGCTCGTCATCATCGACCACGCCCGGCGCGTGTGGGGCAGCACGCGCGCCATGGCGGTGGCGGCGCTGGGCTGCGGCGTGCTGGCCCTGCTGCTGTCGCCGGGGCTGCACGACGGCCTGGATCCGGTGGTCAAGGGCCCGTGGTATTTCCTGGGTTTGCAGGAACTGCTGCACTGGACGACCTGGCCGATGGTGGTGGTGGGCCTGTCGGCCGCGGCGCTGGTTTTCGTGTGGTGGATCCCGCGCTGGACACCGACCACGGCAGCGCGCGCCAAGCGCGGCCTGTTTGCTGCGGTGGCCGGCTACTTCGTGCTCTGCGTGGTGGTGCTCTTCGTTCGTGGCGAGAACTGGACCCTGCGGCCCGAGGGCCCCGCCTGGCCCGCCGGACCGGGCGACCTGCAAGCCGGACCGGCGTTGACCCGCGCCGGCATCGACGCCAGCACGGCCGCGCTGCCCATGGTCCTGGGCCGCCCCGAAGGATGCATGGCCTGCCACGCCGATATGACCGGTTTCAGCCCTGCGCACCAGCCGCAGAGCATGGGCTGTGCCGCCTGCCACGGGGGCCAGGTCTTCACGCTGGACCCGCAGCGCGCGCACGCCGGCATGGTGCTGGTGCCGGGCAATATCGCCGACGCCGGGCGCAGCTGCGGGCAGTCGGCGTGCCATGCCGAGGTGGTGCCGCGCGTGGAGCGCTCGATCATGGCCACCTTCGCCGGCGTCATCGCGACCAATCGCAAGGTGTTCGGCGAAGACCCTGGCGACGCCCTGCCCCCCCATGGCAACGCCCTGCCGCATGCCCGCGACCTGGGCCACAGCGCAGCCGACAGCCACCTGCGCCAGCTCTGCGTGGGCTGCCACCTGGGCCAGGCCAAGACGGTGTGGGGCCCGATCACGCAGGAGTCGCGCGGCGGTGGCTGCAACGCCTGCCACCTGAAATACAGCCCCGAGGCGCTGGCCGCACTCACCGTCTACGTGCCCGAGGTGCCCGAGCGCGAAGACGGCGGCCCGCAGACGCCGCCGCCGCCTTCGGGCAAGCCCTTCCCCAAGGTGCATCCGCGGCTGAGCGTGCAGGCCGATGGCAGCCACTGCTTCGGCTGCCACAGCCGCAGCAGCCGCATCGCCACCAGCTACGAGGGCTGGCACGAGCTGCGCAACGACCCCAGCGCGGCCGAACTCGCAGCCAGCCCGGCGCAGTTCCGCCAACTCGACGACACCCGCTATTTCGTGCGCAAGAGCGCCGATGTGCACCACACCGCCGGGCTGGACTGCATCGACTGCCACACGGCGCTGGAGGTCATGGGCAGCGGCCAGGCCGTGGCGCACAAGGCGCAGGCCCTGCGCGTGCGCTGCGACGACTGTCACGCAGCGCCCGGCGCCGCGCTGGCGTCACAGGCCCTGCGGGAGATCGATCCCGAATCGCGCAAGATCCTGACCCTGCGCGCCTGGACCCTGCAGCCCGGCGAACGCGTGGGCACCACGCGCAGCGGCGACACGCTGGTCAACGTCACCGTCGACGGCCAGGGCCGCGGACAACTGCGGCGCAAGGCCACTGGCCAGCCCGCACCGCTCAAAGCCCAGGCTGCGGCCTGCGCGCAGGGCGGCGGCCACCAGCGCCTGAGCTGCACCAGCTGCCACACGGCCTGGGCCCCGCAGTGCACCACCTGCCATACGTCCTTCGACACCCAATCGGAAGGTCACGACCACCTGGCGATGAAATTCGTGCCCGGCGAGTGGATGGAGAGCTCGGTCGACTTCGAAGCCGGGCCGCCCGCGCTGGGCGTGCGCATGGCCTCGGGCCGGGGCGAACGCGGCGGCGAGCTGGTGGACACCTTCGTGCCCGGCATGATCCTCACCATCGACCGCAACCTGCAACGCGGCCAGCCGCCCGATACGATCTTCCGGCGCCTGTTCTCGCCGCTTTCGGCGCACACCACGCAGCGCCAGGCGCGGACCTGCGAGTCCTGCCACAACGATCCGGTGGCGCTGGGCTACGGCAAGGGCCGTCTTCGGTTTGAATCGCGGGGCCAAGCTGCCGGCACCGGGCGATGGCACTTCACGCCCGCCCGAGCGGCCTCGCTCCACGACGGCTTGCCCGAAGACGCCTGGACCGGCTTCCTGGCCGAACGCAGCGGCATGGTGTCCACCCAGGCCGGCGCCAGGCCGTTTTCGGTGGCCGAACAGCAGCGCATCCTCACCGTGGGTGCCTGTCTGACCTGCCACACAGGCGATTCGACGGTGATGCGCGAATCGGTGCGCGACTTCCCTGCCCTTCTACAACGGCGCTCCGCGCAATGTGCGGTGCCGGTGTGGACCCGGCCCTGAACGGAGCCGTTGCCCGGTTTCTCTGCATCCTTTTCGGCCGTCCAACGTCTTCAGAGGTGAAGGCGGAGAAATGACCGAACTGACCCTGTCGCAGCGCACCCTGTTATTGCCCCATCTGTATCCGCGGGCGTTTCTGCTCGTGGCCGCGGTGGTGTGGTGGTTGCTGTACCAATCGCTGGCGCCAGCCTCCGAAGCCCTGGTGGCGGCCCTGCCCGTCGACCGCGAAAGCCACCTCGGCGGCGCGCTGCAGTTCTTCCTGTACGACACGCCCAAGGTGCTGTTGCTGCTCACCCTGGTGGTGTTCGTCATGGGCATGGTCAATTCCTATTTCACGCCCGAACGCACCCGCGCCCTGCTGGCCGGCCGAGATGGACAAACCCGCGAAGGCGTGGCCAACGTCATGGCCGCCAGCCTGGGCATCGTGACGCCGTTCTGCTCATGCTCGGCGGTGCCCCTGTTCATCGGTTTCGTGCAGGCGGGTGTGCCGCTGGGGGTGACGTTTTCGTTCCTGATTTCGGCGCCCATGGTCAACGAGGTGGCGCTGGCGTTGCTGTTCGGCCTGTTCGGCTGGAAGATCGCTGCGCTGTACCTGGGCCTGGGCCTCACGGTGGCCATCGTGGCCGGCTGGATCATGGGCCGCCTGAAGATGGAGCGCCACCTGGAAGACTGGGTGCGCGAGATGCCCAAGGTGGCTGCCGCGGCAGCCGACAGCGCGCTGACGCTGTCTGAGCGCATCGATGCCGGCTTCGCCAGCGTGCGCGAGATCGTCGGCAAGGTCTGGCCCTACATCCTGGCCGGCATCACCATCGGTGCGGCCATCCACGGCTGGGTGCCGCAGGACTTCATGGCCTCGATCATGGGCAAGGACGCCTGGTGGTCGGTGCCGGCGGCCGTGCTGATCGGCGTGCCGATGTACACGAACGCGGCCGGCGTCATCCCCATCGTGCAGGCGCTGCTGGCCAAGGGCGCCGCTCTGGGCACCGTGCTGGCCTTCATGATGAGCGTGATCGCGCTGTCGCTGCCCGAAGTGATCATCCTGCGCAAGGTGCTCAAGCTGCCGCTGATCGCCACCTTCGTCGGCATTGTCGCCACCGGTATCCTGATCGTGGGTTTCGTATTCAACACCGTGCTGTGAAGGCCTCCATGACGACGACCTCCAAACCACACTTTCGCCCGCTGCTCCGGGCGCTGCTCGCCACGGCCCTGGGCATGGCGACCTTTGCCGCGCAGGCCCTGGACGTCCGGTTCCAGCAGGTTGCCGAGGGCGTTTACGCCCACGTCGGCGACAAAGGCCCGCGTTCGCTGAACAACGAAGGCCTGAACGCCAATATCGGCCTGGTGGTCACGCCCGCCGGCGCCGTGCTCATCGACAGCGGCGCCACCTTCCAGAGCGCGCGCCAGATCCACGACGCCGTGAAGGCGGTGACGCCGCAGCCGGTGAAGTGGGTCTTCAATACTGGCGGCCAGGACCACCGCTGGCTCGGCAACGGCTGGTTTGCCGGCCAGGGCGCGGAAGTCATCGCCCACGCCAACGCGCGTGCCGACATGAGCGACCGCGGCAACGACCACCTGCAGGGCCTGAAGGCCACGCTGGGGCCCAAGGCCGACGGCACGGTGCCCACCCTGCCCACACGCTGGCTCACCGGCAACGACGAGCGGCTGGAACTGGGCGGCGTGGTCTTCGAGTTCAAGCACCGCGGCGGCGCCCATACACCCGGCGACACCATGGTGTGGCTGCCGCAGAAGAATGTTCTGTTCAGCGGCGATGTGGTCTACGTGGACCGCATGCTGGGCGTGCTGCCGGTCAGCAGCACCAAGCGCTGGCTCGACACTTTCGCCGTCATCGAACAGCTGAACCCGGCCGTGCTGGTGCCCGGTCACGGCAGCGTCACCACCGTGGCCACGGCCCAGGCCGACACCCAGGTG
>JAABPT010000191.1 GCA_011391855.1 Burkholderiales bacterium | reverse complement strand
GGATGAAGTCATGTTTTGTCTCCTCTAGGCGCGAAGCCCATTTCTGCTTCAGTCACGATCGATCTGTGCTTGCCCTATTTGGCCGATTCTGCTGACCCCGGACAAAGCCATGGCCACCTCAAGTTCCTTCTTGTAGGTATTGAGCAGGTTCACCAGGCCTTGCTGGCCACCGCCCGCGAGGGCCCAGACCCATGGTCGTCCCACCAACACCCCCCGCGCGCCCAAAGCCACCGCCTTGAAGACATCCACACCACTGCGAACGCCGCCGTCCATCCACACTTCCAGCTCATCGCCAACTGCTGCCGCAATGGCGGGCAGCTTCGAGATGGATGAGGCAACGCTGTCGAGCTGGCGCCCACCGTGGTTGGAGACGATCAGCCCGTCGGCTCCCACGCGGACCGCGCTGCGTGCGTCATCGACTTCCTGGATTCCTTTGAGGATGAGTCGCCCTTTCCAGATGCCGCGCAGCCACTCGATATCTTTCCAGGTCACGGACGAATCAAACTGGGCATCGAGCCAGCCACGAAAGGCTTTGAGATCGGTTGGGTTGGGTATCTGGTCAGCCAGGTTCCCGAAGCTGTGCGGCTTGCCACGCACGGCGACATCCCACAGCCAGCCCGGGCGGGTGCCGAGCTGCCACGCCTTGCCAAGCTTGGCGCGCAGGGATTCGGCGAGCATGCCATTGCGCGTATCACGGTGCCGGGAACCGGGAACCGGTAGGTCCACCGTGAACACCACCGTTGTGCAACCCTGCTGCATGGCCCGCTCAAGAACTTGCCGTACCACTTTGCGGTCGCGAATCATGTAGAGCTGGAACCATAATGACCGACTGGTCGCTGCGGCAACCTCCTCCATCGGGCAAATCCCCACGGTGGACAGCGTAAACGGGATCCCGGTTGCCTCGGCGGCTCGGGCACCTTGCACTTCACCACGGCGCGCAAACATGCCGGCCATTCCCACCGGAGCCAGCGCCAGCGGCAGCGCACACTTTTGCCCCGCGAGGGTGGTGGAGGTGTCGATGTTCGAGACGTCACGCAGCACCTGCTGCCGGATTCGAATGTTTTGAAAGTCTGCGACGTTGTCCCGCAGCGTGCGTTCATCATTGGCGCCCCCGTCGATGTAATCGAACAGAAAGCGCGGCAGCCTGGATTCGGCGAGCCGCCGATAGTCCAGGGTCGTTGCAGGAAGAATGTTCAATGTGTGTCCCATAACGCTGCTCTCGTTGTTGCCTGATCTGGCCTTCAATCACTGGTGTGCGTGCGCGCCGTCAATGTGATGTGCTCGAAACCAACGGCAGCTCGGTCGGGCTGGTCCGCTCCACCGCACGCGCCCACTCGGTCCGCATGGCATCGCGCTGCGCTGTCGCGATCGCTGATTGCGCCTGCCGCACATGACCGTAGCCGCGCACCCCTTGGGGCCAGGCGGCAAGGCGAGCCGCGACAGGCAGCGAGTCTTGATCCAGGCTTTGAAGCAGGTGCTCGATGTCGGCCTCGTAGAGCGCAAGCAGCTTTTTGTCCAGCGCCCGCTCGTCGTTATTCTTGAACGGGTCCACCCAGCTGCCGCGCAGGCGCTTCAGGCCTGCCATCCAGCTGAATGCCGTCAGGACCCAGGGGCCCAGCTCGGCCTTCACGGGACTGCCGGTCTGTGCGTCCCTTTTGGCAAAGGGCCAGGCCCCGAGGTGCAGGTGCAGGCAGTAGTCGCCCTCGAACTCGCGTTCGACCGAGGCGCGGAAATCGGGGTGGCTGTACAGGCGGGCCACTTCCCACTCGTCCTTGACGGCCAGCAGGCGGTGGTAGTGCTGCGCCACGGCGCGCGCGAGGGCGTCGCTGCCAGTGCCGAGGGCCGCTTCGGCCTCTTGTACGCGCTTCACCAGGCGCTGGTAACGCTGCGCCAGTGCTTCGCCGGTATGGGCAATCAGGTGCGCGCTGCGGTGGAGAACGATGTCATCCAGTCTTTGCCTTTGGGGCGGCAAGATGGCGATCACCTGCGTCGGCGTGTGATCCTTCACCCATTGCTCCACGGCCGCGAGATCTTGCGCCGCGCGCCGGCCCCAGGTGAAGGCAGACTGGTTCATGGGCACAGCGACCCCGTTGAGCTCGATGGCGCGGTCGATCGACTCGAGGGCCAGCGGAATCTGTCCCCGTTGCCACGCGGCGCCCAGCATGAACATGTTGGCCGCGATGGGGTCGCCCAGCAGCGCCGTCGCCAGGCGTTGGGCGTCCAGCAGCAGACTGCGCCCGCCGATGGCGTCGTTGATGCGTTGCGCCAGCGCGGACCCGTCGACGGACCAATCGGCGTTGCGCGTGAAATCCGCTGTGGGAATCAGGTCGGTGGACACCACCGCCCGGCCCCGCGCCGGGTTCAGCCGGGAAAGGGATTCGTCGCCGGCGGCAACGATCAGGTCGCAGCCGATGAGGGTATCGGCTTCGCCCGTGGCGATGCGCGTCGCGTGCAACATCTGCGGCTGTGGGGCGATGCGGACATGGGAATGCACGGCGCCATACTTTTGCGCCAGTCCGGTCACATCGAGGTTGGAGCTGTAGGCGCCCTCCAGATGGGCCGCCATGGCGAGGGTCTGGCCGATGGTGACCACGCCGGTGCCACCGATGCCGCCCACCAGCACGCTGTAAAGCCCCAGAAGTGCGGGAATCTCGGGCTGCGGCAGCGGTGTGGTCCATTCGCTCGTGAGTCGCCCCGACCCCTGCGGGCTCGCGGCCGTGGTGTTGGCCTTGCGCAGGCTGCCGCCCTGGACGGTGACAAAGCTGGGGCAAAAGCCCTCGACGCAGGAGTAATCCTTGTTGCAGCTGGCCTGGTTGATGCGGCGCTTGCGCCCCAGCTCGGTCTCGAGCGGTTCGATGGACATGCAGCCTGAGGCCTGGCCGCAATCGCCGCAGCCCTCGCAAACGGCCGCGTTGATGAAGGTGCGCTTTTGCGGATCGGCCCATTTGCCGCGTTTTCGCAGGCGCCGGCGCTCGGTGGCGCAGGGCTGGTCGTAAAGGATCACCGACACGCCGGGGAATTCGCGAAATTCGCGCTGCACGGCATCCATGGCGGTGCGCGGGTACACCCGCACGCCGGACGGCAGAGTGGCGCCTTGGTATTTTTCTGGCTCGTCCGTCACCACGGCCATCTTGGCGACGCCTTCTCCGGCGAGGATGGCCAGGGTCTGCTGTGGCGACAGGCTGGCGTCCACAGGCTGGCCGCCCGTCATGGAGACAAATCCGTTGTAGAGCAGCTTGTAGGTGATGGGCACCTGCGCCGCCACGGCCTGGCGAATGGCCAGCAGGCCGGAATGCGCGAAGGTGCCGTCGCCGAGATTGGCAAACACGTGCTTCTCGGTCGTGAAGGGCTGCTGACCAAGCCAGTGGATGCCTTCGGCTCCCATATGCGATGGCATGTTGGTGGTCTTCGGATTGATCAGCATGGCCATGGTGTGGCAGCCGATGCCGGCCAGTGCGCGGCTGCCTTCGGGCAGGCGCGTGGAGCGGCTGTGCGGGCAGCCGGAGCAGAAGCCCGGGTTGCGGTTGGCGACCGCGGGGCCTGGCGCCTTGGGCGCCTGAGCGCCGCGCGCGGCGACACCGCAGTCGGGCAGCGCCTGCGCCAGCACACCGGCCAGCACCTGCGCCACCAGAATGGGGGAAATCTCTGCCGCATTGGGGAAGGCCATGGGGCCACGCTCGGGGTCCAGCGCGGTGCCGGCCATGTGCTTGCCGACGATGCGCGGCGCATCCGCGCCGCCATACAGGAGGCTGCGAATCTGCTCTTCCAGCAAAGGGCGCTTTTCTTCGACCACCACGATGGTCGAGAGCCCGCTGGCGAATTGCCGCACGATCTGCGGATCGAGTGGCCACACCATGCCGACTTTGAGCAGGCGCAGGCCCATCGCGGCGGCGCGGGCTTCGTCGATGCCGAGGCTGGCCAACGCTTGCAACACGTCCTGCCAGGCCTTGCCCGCAGCCGCCACGCCGACCCGCGCGGCGGGTGGATTCACGGTGATGCGATTGATGTCGTTCGCTCGCGCGTAGGCCAGTGCCGCCGCCTGTTTGTGGTGGTACAGCCGGTCTTCCTGCGCCAGCGGCATGTCGAAGCCGCGCACGTGGTAGCCCGTGCCGAACATGTCCTTGGGTGTGCTGGGCGCTTCTGGCATCGTGATACGGGGCGAATCCGGGGCCACATAGACCGATCCACCACCCTCGACGACGTCGGTCACCACCTTCATACCGACCCAGCATCCTGAGAAGCGGCTCATGGCGATGCCGTGCAGGCCGTAGTCGAGAAGCTCCTGCGTGTTGGAGGGGTACAGCACCGGCATGCCCACGGCCATGAACACCGGATCGGAGAAATTGGCCACGGTCGAGCTCTTGGCGCCATGGTCGTCGCCGGCCAGGCAGACCACGCCGCCTTTGGGCGAAGTGCCCGCCAGATTGGCATGCCGCAGCGCGTCGGCCGAACGGTCCACCCCCGGTCCTTTGCCGTACCAGATGCCGAAG
>JAABPT010000190.1 GCA_011391855.1 Burkholderiales bacterium | reverse complement strand
CCAGATCATCTGAACTGCGCCACCGAGTTGCTCGACCGCTGGGTGAAAGGCGGGCAGGGCGGCCGCCTGTGCGTGCAAGGCCACGGCGTGCGCTGGACCTATGCCGACCTGCAGCACCAGGCCAACCGCATTGCGCGCGTGTTGGTCGAAGACCTGGGCCTGCTGCCCGGCCACCGCGTGCTGCTGCGCGGCGCCAATTCGCCCATGCTGGCGGCGTGCTGGTTTGCGGTGGTGAAGGCCGGCGGCATTGCGGTGGGCAGCATGCCGCTGCTGCGCGCGCGGGAGCTGGTGGCCATCGTCGACAAGGCGCAAGTCAGTCATGCCTTGTGCGAAGCGAGGCTGGCCGACGAGTTGAATCTGGCGCTGCCTTCGTGCGCCAGCCTGGCGCATGTGCTGCATTTCGCGGCTGGGAAGGGTGGCGGCGAACTCGAAGCCCGTGCCGCGGCCAAGCCCGCCGACTTCGCCAACGTGGACACGGGTGCGCAGGACATCTGCCTCATCGCCTTCACCTCGGGCACCACCGGCGTGCCCAAGGGCACGATGCATTTCCACCGCGACGTGATGGCGGCCTGCGCCTGCTGGCCGCCGCATGTACTGCGGGCTCGGCCCGACGACGTCTTCATCGGCAGCCCGCCGCTGGCCTTCACCTTCGGGCTGGGCGGGCTGCTGCTGTTCCCGCTGTCGATCGGCGCCTCCACGGTGCTGGTGGAGAAGACCGCGCCCGACGCACTGCTGCCGGCGATAGCGCAGTTCCGTGCCACGGTGTGCTTCACCGCGCCCACTTCCTACCGGGCGATGGCGGCTCGGATCGGCCAGGACATGGCGCAACACGACATCGCCTCGCTGCGCAAGTGCGTCTCCGCGGGCGAGGCGCTGCCGGCAGCCACGCGCCAGTTGTGGAAGCAGGCCACCGGCATCGAGATCATCGACGGCATCGGTTCCACCGAACTGCTGCACATTTTCATCTCGGCCGACGAGGCGCACGCCAGGCCCGGTGCCACCGGCGTGCCAGTGCCCGGCTACCGCGCCGTGGTGCTGGGCGACGACGGCCAGGAACTGCCGCGCGGCCAGGTCGGCCGCCTGGCGGTGAAGGGCCCCACCGGCTGCAAATACCTCGACGACCCGCGCCAGGCGAACTACGTGCAGAACGGCTGGAACCTCACCGGCGACGCCTACCTGGTGGACGACGATGGCCAGTTCGTCTACCAGGCGCGAACCGACGACATGATCGTGACCGGCGGCTACAACATCGCCGGCCCCGAGGTGGAAAGCGCGCTGCTGCTGCATCCGGCGGTGGCCGAATGCGGCGTGATCGGCGTGCCCGACGAAGCGCGCGGCAGGGTCGTCAAGGCCTTCGTGGTGCTGCGGCCGGGTTTCGAGGGCGACGCCGCCATGGCGAAGACGCTGCAGGACTTCGCCAAGCAGACCATCGCGCCGTACAAGTACCCGCGCCAGATCGAATTCCGCGCCAGCCTGCCGCGCACCGAGACGGGCAAGCTGCAGCGCTTCCGCCTGCGCGAGCCGACATGAAATTCCAGGCCACTCGCGTGGTGCGCTTCGCCGACTGCGACCCGGCCGGCATCGTCTTCTACCCGCAATATCTGGTCATGCTGAATACCCTGGTCGAGCAGTGGTTCGACGAGGGCCTGCGCATTCCCTTCGCTCATTACATCGGCACGCGCCGCATGGGGCTGCCCACGGTGCGGCTGGAGGTGGACTTCACGGCCATCAGCCGCCACGGCGACACGCTCACGCAGGAACTGGGCATCGAAAAGCTCGGCCGCAGTTCGCTGGTGCTGCGCACGCAGTTCAAGAGCGGTGACGAACTGCGGCTGCGCGCCCGCCACGTGGTGGTCTGCACCTCGCTGGAGACCCACCAGCCGCAGGCCTTTCCCGACGACGTGCGCTTGGCGATGCAGCCTTATCTGGAACAGGAGACCGCCGCATGAAGGTCCTGCAACCCCCGGGCTGGGCGGCTCCGCGCGGCTACGCCAACGGCGTGGCCGCTGCCGGCACCATGGTTTTCGTGGCTGGCCAGATCGGCTGGAATACGAAGTGCGTTTTCGACAGCGACGATCTCGTGCCCCAGGTGCGCCAGGCGCTGCTGAACGTGCGCGCCGTGCTCGCCGAGGCCGGCGCCTTGCCGGAACATATCGTGCGCATGACCTGGTACGTGACCGACCGGCGCGACTACCTGGCGCGCGGCCGCGAGATCGGCGCCGTCTACCGCGAAGTCATCGGCAGCTACAGCGTGGCGATGTCGGCGCTGGAGGTGAGCGCGCTGATGGAAGACCGCGCGCGGGTGGAGATCGAGGTCACCGCCGTCGTCCCCGCCGGCACCGACTGAAGGGCCGAGCCGGCAGGCCGGTGTTCAGCGCGCCTGCGGCAGGCCGAACAGATCGGCCAGCGCCTGCCGGTACTGCGGCTGGCCCACCGAATTGGTGTTGTGGTGCGAGCCGCCTTCCACCAGCACGAAGCGCTTGGGCGCGCTGGCCCGCTCGTACAGCGCCTGGCCCAGTTCCGGTTGGATCAAGCGGTCTTCGCTGCCGTGCACCACCAGCACCGGGGCGCCAACGCGGCCGATGCGCTCGGCGGCGTCGAAGCGTTGCGTGATCAGCGGCGACACCGGCAACCAGCCCCACTTGAAGGTGGTCACCACGTCGGGTATCGACGGAAAGCTGCCCTCGACGATGAGGCCGGCCTCGTCCTGCACCTCGTGCGCCAGGTACACGGCAATGGCGCCGCCCAGCGAATGGCCGAAGACATAGCGCGTGGACTGTGGCTGGCGGGCGGCCAGCCAGTCCCAGGCAGCGCGCGCGTCCTCGTAGGCCAGCGTTTCCGACGGCAAGGTGTTGGTGCTGCGCCCGAAGCCGCGGTAGTCGATGCCCAGCACCGCGAAGCCCAGGTCGTGCATGCGGCGCATCCGGTGGGCGCTGCCGCGCACGTCGTAGCGCGCACCGTGCAGATACAGCAGCACCGGCGCGTCGGCCCGCGACTGCGCCAGCCACAGGCCGTGCAGGCGGACCTTCTCCTCCGTCTCGCGCGAATCGAAGTCGATCCAGACGTCTTCCATGCCCTCGGCAGCGGCCAGGCCGCCCCACCAGGTGCGGTCGCTGGGCTGGAAGATCCACTTGCGCTGCTGTTCGTCCAGGGTCGTGCAGCCGGCCAGCAGACTCAAGCCCAGGCCCACCGCGACCACGGCGCGCCACAAGGTGCGGCGGTGCGCGGCAGGGGGCGGCGGCTGGTTCGACATAAACTGCATATTCGCACGCCGATCAAGAGCCGTGCCGGTGCATGGCCATCGCGCCAGGGGCGGTCGTGAAACGATGGCGCTTTTCGCTCGGTGCCGGTCCGAGCCGACGCGCCCGGCGTTGCGGCAGGGCTGCGCCCTTTGCCCTATTGAAGGGTCACGCGGTTTGTGTACCCTTGCGGCTGTGAATGGATTGACGATCGCCGGACGTTCCGGCAGCCCGCTGACGGCCCAGGAGGTGCGATGAAGCCCGTTTCCGAACTGCTCAAGAAGCGCGAAGGCACGCTGTGGCACGTGCGCCCCGACGATTCGGTATTCACCTCGCTGCAGCTGCTGGCCCAGCACGAGGTGGGTGCGCTGGTGGTGATGGACGGCGGCCGCCTGGTCGGCATCGTCTCCGAGCGCGACTACACACGCAAGGTCGCGCTGCAAGGCCGCAGTTCCAAGGACACGCGGGTGGCCGAAATCATGACGGCGCAGGTGCTGACGGTCGGGCCGAGCACCGGCACCCGCGCCTGCATGGCCATGATGAGCGAGAAGAAGATCCGCCACCTGCCCGTGGTGGACCAGGGCACGGTGCTGGGGATGATCTCCATCCGCGACATCATGGACGACATCATTGCCGACCACGAGCGGACGATCGCCCAGCTCGAGAGCTATATCTCCACCTGAATTCCCGGCCCGGTTTCATACCCGGCGCAGGCGGCTTTGCCGCCGCCCGCGCCGGGAGGCTGGCGCCAGGCTCGCAAGCTCCAGAGCGTGTCCGGGCGCCAGCAGGGCGCAGACCGGTGCACGCAGCGTGAAGGCAGACGATTGAGCCAGCCCCAAGCCATAACGACGGCCGTACAGCGCGAGATGCTGCAGGTGGCCCTGCACAACTCGGCCCGCAGTGTCATTCTGCTGATGGTGGCGGTGGTTTTCGTGGCTTGGCTGGGCTGGCAGGCAGGAGACCGCCTCTCGGCCGCGGCCATGATCGCCCTCGGCCTGGCCGTCGCCGGCTGGCGCTGGGTGTTGAACCGCCGCCACGGCAACGAGGCGGCGTTGACGCAGGACCAGATCGCGTCGGTGGTGCGGCAGTTGGAGGGCAACGCGGTGCTGGTGGGGCTGATGTGGTGCGTGGCCACCGTTTTCATCTACCCCACGCTGCGCGGCACCACCGCCACGGTCTATGTCGTCATCGTCTGCGGTTCGGTGGCCACGGCGGCCTTCTTCATGTCGATGGCCGGGCGCAGTTTCCTGGTGCTGAGCGTCCTGCAA
>JAABPT010000189.1 GCA_011391855.1 Burkholderiales bacterium | reverse complement strand
GGCAGCCGACGTGCCGCCGCTGGTGAAGGTGGCGCTGATCCATGCCCAGTTCGAAACCATCCACCCCTTCCTGGACGGGAATGGACGCATCGGTCGCCTGCTGATCGCGGCGCTGTTCGAGCACTGGGGCCTGCTGCGAGAACCGTTGATGTATCTCAGCGGCTATCTCAAGCAGCACCAGGCCGAGTACTACCGCCGCCTGTCGGCCATCCGTACCGGCGGCGACTGGGAGGCCTGGGTATCCTTCTTCCTGGAGGGAGTGGCCACAGCAGCCAGCGATGCCGAGCGAAGCATCATCGCCGTGGCCAGCCTCATTGCCGCCGACCGCCGGCGGCTGTTGCAGTCGCCGAAGGCCGGCCCCGCCAGCTACCGCCTTTTCGAGATGCTGCCGATGATGCCCCGCTTCACCGTGGACCGCGTCCGCCAGCGTCTGGACACCACGTTCCCGACGGCCAGCGCGGCCGTGAAGGTGCTGGAGGACTTGGGGCTGGTCACCGAGATGACCGGGCAAAAGAAAAACCGAAACTTCAGCTACCAGGCGTATGTGGAGTTGCTGAGTCGGTGAATCCCGCCTCCCTGCCCGACTCGATGCATGGCTTCGTGACAATGCGGCGCACACCCGCGACCGGGTGCGACCCGCAGCAATTCAGGCTTGCAGGCGCTCTTTATTTCCATCAGAATGGAACCATCGAATTGACGTGTCCGGTCGCATGCCCGACCGCTCACCCGCCATGAGCACCCTGACGAAGAAGCTGTCTTTCCTGGATCGCTACCTCACGGTCTGGATCTTCGGGGCCATGGTGCTGGGGGTGGGCCTGGGTTATCTGGTGCCTGGGGTCGAAGACTTCATCAACCGTTTCAATGTCGGCACCACCAACGTGCCGATCGCGCTGGGCCTCATCCTCATGATGTATCCGCCCTTCGCCAAGGTGCGCTACGAGGAACTGCCCGACGTCTTTCGCGACACCAAGGTGCTGTGGCTGTCGCTGGCGCAGAACTGGATCGTCGGCCCGGTGCTGATGTTCGCGCTGGCGATCATCTTCCTGCCCGACAAGCCGGAATACATGGTCGGGTTGATCATGATCGGGCTGGCGCGCTGCATTGCCATGGTCATCGTCTGGAACGAGATCGCCAAGGGCTCGACCGAATACGCCGCCGGCCTGGTGGCCTTCAATTCGATCTTCCAGGTGCTGTTCTTCAGCGTCTACGCCTGGTTCTTCATCACCGTGCTGCCGCCGCTGTTTGGCCTGACTGGTTCGGTGGTCGACATCTCGATCGGGCAGATCGCGCAGAGTGTCTTCATCTACCTCGGCATCCCGGCCATCGCCGGCGTGCTGACGCGCGTGATCATGCTGCGCTTCGTCACCAAGGAGTGGTACCACACGCGCTTCGTGCCGAAGATCGGCCCCATCACGTTGATCGCGCTGCTGTTCACCATCGTCGTCATGTTCAGCCTGAAAGGCCGTCTGATCGTGACGATTCCGTTCGACGTGGTGCGCATCGCCATTCCGCTGCTGCTGTACTTCGTCATCATGTTCGTGTTCTCGTTCTTCATGAGCCGGCGCTTCGGTGCGAACTACGAGAAAAGCGCCACGCTGTCGTTCACCGCGGCGAGCAACAACTTCGAGCTCGCCATCGCGGTGGCTATCGCCGTCTACGGCATCAACTCCGGCGTGGCCTTCGCGGCGGTCATCGGGCCGCTGGTCGAAGTGCCGGTGATGATCGGACTGGTGCATGTGGCGCTTGCCTTCAAACGCCGCTATTTCGCGCCAGTCACCCTGCCGGCACGATGCTGATGGAGCTCCCGATGGACGAGAAACTTGCCGTCGCCTCGCTCGCCGCGCTGGCCCAGGCCATGCGCCTGCGCGTCTTTCGCGCCCTGGTCGGCGCCGGGCCCGAAGGCATGACGCCGGGCGTGCTGGCAGCCACGCTCGACGTACCGGCGTCGACGCTGTCGTTCCACTTGAAGGAACTGGTGCACGCTGGCCTGGTTTCGCAGCAGCGCGACGGCCGCAACCTGATCTACCGGCCCGAATTCGGGCAGATGAATGAACTGCTGGCCTATCTCACCGCGCACTGCTGCCACGGCGTGGCTTGCGACGCCACAGCCGCCGCTGGCTGCTCGACCTGTTGAAACGCCGCGCGCCATGACTGTTCATATCCTGATCCTGTGCACCCACAACTCGGCCCGCAGCGTGCTGGCCGAGGGCATGCTCAACCACTGGGCGCAGAAGCTCGGCCGTAACGTGCAAGCGCACAGCGCCGGCAGTGCGCCCAGCGGCCGCATCAACCCGTATGCGATCGAGGCGCTGAACAACGCCGGCATCGCTGCCGCGGCCTACCGCAGCAAGAGCTGGGACGAATTCAGCCGTGACGGCGCACCGCCGCTGTCCATCGTGATCACGGTGTGCGACAGCGCGGCAGCGGAGACTTGCCCGGTGTTCTTCGGCGCAGCAGGCCGCCAGCCGGTGAAGGTGCACTGGGGCTACCCCGACCCGTCCAACGCCGAGGGCGGCGACGCGGGCAAGCGGCGCGCCTTCGAGCTGACCAGACTGGCCATCGGCTACCGCATGCTGCAGCTGCTGGCGCTGCCACTCGAACCGGCGAACCGCAAGGACCTGGAAGATTCACTGGCCGAGATCGGCCGCAACTGATGGAGAGATGAAATGACCACGATGAACAGCGACAGCGATGTGAAGGAAGTCGTGCGGCAGCGGTACGGCGAGGCCGCGAAGCGCGTGACGGAGGGCGCTGGCGGCGGCGGCTGCGGCCCAGTCAGCAGTTGCTGCGGCGCCGCGCCGGCCAGCATCGGCGGCAGCGATCCGATCACCGCGAACCTCTACGACGCCGTGCAGGCCGATGCCGTGCCCGACACCGCGCTGCTGGCTTCGCTGGGCTGCGGCAACCCCACCGCGCTGGCCGAACTGCAACCCGGCGAAACGGTGCTGGACCTCGGCTCGGGCGGCGGCATCGACGTGCTGTTGTCGGCCAAGCGTGTCGGGCCCACGGGCGTTGTCTATGGTCTTGACATGACCGACGAGATGCTGGCACTGGCGCAGGAGAACAAGCGCAAGAGTGGCCTGGCCAACGTGCACTTCCTGAAGGGCGAGATCGAGCACATCCCGCTGCCGGCGAATTCAGTGGACGTGGTCATCTCCAATTGCGTCATCAACCTCGCGGCCGACAAGGACCGCGTGCTCGCCGAGGCCTTCCGCGTGCTCAAGCCCGGCGGGCGCTTTGCGGTTTCGGACGTGGTCGTGCGCGGCGAAGTGCCGGCCGCGATGCGCAGGAACATGGAGCTGTGGATCGGCTGCGTGGCCGGGGCGCTGTCCGACCGCGACTACCTCGACAAGCTCGCACGCGCCGGCTTTGCCGACGCCGGCATCGAGATCACCCGCACCTACGGCGTCGACGATACGCGCGAATTTCTCGCGGCGCAGAGCGCCGACCTGCAGCAACTGGCCGAGCAGGTCGACGGCAAATTCGCCAGCGGCTTCATCCGCGCCACCAAGCCGGCCGGCGCGCCTGCAACTTCGGCGGCCGCGGCGAAGAATGCAGCGTCAACCACCTCGTCCTGCTGCGGCCCCAGCACCTGCTGTGGCAGCTGATTCCGCCCTGGATCGCGCTCCTGCCCAGGCCATGCCCAGGGGCGAGAGCGGCGCGTGCGGCGCCTTCGCCTGCGTGGCCCGCGCCTGGCAGGCCCACGAAGCCGAACTGCGCGGCTACCTGCGCCACCGCATGGCCCAAGCCGAGGCCGCCGACGACGTGCTGCAGGACGTCTTCGTGAAAGCCATGCGCCAGGGCCGCGCCTTCTGCACGCTGGACAACCCGCGCGCCTGGCTGTTCCAGGTGGCGCGCCATGCCGTGGTCGACCGCTTGCGCGGGTCGCAGACCCTCGAGCCCCTGAGCGACGAACTGGCCGAGAGCACGCCGCTCAACGCGGAGCCCATGGCGCCCATCGACGCACTGACCGAGTGCGTGGCGCGCACGCTGGGCGAGTTGTCGCCCGAGGACGCCGCCATCCTGCGCGCCTGCGACCTCGAAGGCCAGACCCAGATCGCCTTCGCCCAAGCGCACGGCCTCAGTCTGCCAGCCGCCAAGTCACGGCTGTTGCGTGCCCGGCAACGGCTGCGCGAACGCCTGACAACGGTGTGTCAGGTGCGGTTCGAGACCGATGGCAGCGTCTGCGGCCATGCGGGCCGAAGGAACGAGACCGCGCGTCCGACAAGCCCTGGCGGGTAACGCCAGGTGCTCCGCGCGGATTCCGCCGGCCCAATTTGATCTGGCGCAAGTGCGCCCAAAGCAAACTGCATCCTTTCGCGGGTGTCTTCGTCTTCCAGAGCGAAGACATCAAGGAGGGTCATGTCGATCCCTGCGGAATGCGCGGTCCGGAAGCGCCGGCCATGCGCAGGAGTTGGGTGGCCTGAAGGTGTCGTGACAGCCCGGGCGATGAATCGCCCGGTCTGGATTGCCCACGTCAACCCGAGGAAGATCAAATGAAACACGTCA
>JAABPT010000188.1 GCA_011391855.1 Burkholderiales bacterium | reverse complement strand
TGGGCCAGGCGGTGCACATCTACCGCAGCACCGCTGCCGGACGTTTTGCCTACCCCACGCCGCAGAGCCCCCTGGTGGCCAGCCTCAGCCTGCTGGCGGTGCTGAGCCTGATCCAGGGTGACACGGCAGCAGCCACGGCGCAGATGCAGGACGCCATCGGCACGGCCGACGCACTGGAGCGCCCCTTCGACCTGGCCTATGCGCACACCTGGGCCGCGATGTTCGAGAGCCTGGACCGCAACTTCGCGCGCGCCGCCGAACATGCGGGGCGGGCCATGGAAATCTCGCAACGCCACGGCTTCGACGGCTGGCTGGCCGCCGGGGCCATGCAGCTGGGCGTGGCCCAGGCCGGGCTCGGCGCTGCGCCGCAGGCCCTGGCCCTGATCGGTGGCACGCTGCCGGCTTGGCAGGGATCGGGGGCGGAGGTGACCATCGTCTTCTTCCTCGCCGGGCTGGCCGAGGCCCACCGCGCGGCCGGCCAGCACGAACAAGCGCTGGCAGCGGTGAACCGGGCCATCGCGCACGCCGAGCGGCACGGCGAACGCTGGTACGACGCCGAGCTGTACCGCCGCCGCGGCGAGTGGCTGCTGCAGCAGGCCGGCACTGAGGCGGGTGACGCAGGCGCCTCGGACGGTGAAGCCGACTTGCGCCGCGCCGTCGAGATCGCCCGCGAGCAAGGCGCGCGCCGCTTCGAGCTGCGCGCGGTGCTGGGCCTGGCGCGTGCGCTGGCGGCCGTCGGCGACGCGCCGCGAGCATTGCCGCTGCTGCAACAGGCACTGCAGCCCTTCCCGGCCGTTCCCGACAACAGCGACCAGCGCGAGGCCGCCGCCTTGCTGGCCGAGCTCGCCGCTTGAGCGAGGAAGGGCGCGCAGCGTGAGCGTGGAAGGGCGCGTGGCGTGAGCGTGGAAGGGCGCGTGGCGTGAGCGTGGAAGGGCGCGTGGCGCCCGGGCGCGCGCTCGTGTTGGGCGCAACCGGCCACATCGGCCAGGCCATCGTGCGCGAATTGCTGGCCCATGGCTGGCAGGTCACCGCGGCCACCCGCCGGCACCGGCTGCCCGACGGCTGCGCCGAAGGCTGCGTGCTGGCGGTGGGCGACGCCGACGCGCCGGGCCAGCTGGACCGCTGGGCCGCCGGGCATGACGCGGTGTTCGACGCCGCCGCGCCGTACCCGATGCACCTGTTCCTGGGCACAGCGGCCGGCCAGCCGGCGCCGGTGGCGCAAGCCGCGGCGCGCATGGCGCGGTTGCTGCAGGCGGTGCAAGGCGCGGGTGCGGCGCTGCTGCACGTGTCGAGCTTCACCACCCTGCCCCGGCCTGGCGGCGAGGGCGCGCTGCAAGCCCTGGAGGCCGCGGCGCGGCGCCGCCTGCACCCGTACTACGCGGCCAAGGCCACGATGCAGGCGCTGGCGCTGGCCGCCGCCGCACAGGGCGCGCCGGTGGCGGTGATCAACCCCAGTGCCTGCCTGGGCCCCTGGGACCGCCGCCCGCGCGAGCTGTGCGTGCTGCCACTGCTGGCGGCCGGGCAGGTGCCGGCGCTGGTGAGCCAGCCGCTGAACGTGATCGACGTGCGCGACGTGGCACGCGCGGCGCGCCTGGCGCTGGAACAGCGGCTGTTCGGCCAGCCCATCGCGCTGGCCGGGCACGACAGCCGCACCGACCTGCTCGCGGCGCAGGTCTGCCGGCTGGCCGGCGTGGCCGCGCCGCGGCGGCGTTGGTCTGGGCGCCTGGCTGCTGGCGGCATGCTCTGTGCCGAGGCCGGCTGGGCGCTGTTGGGACGACCCTCGCTGGTGCCGGCGCTGGGCTCGCTGCTGGTGCTGGACAGCCACGCCATGCCGCCCAGCGACGCCCAGCGCCGCCTGGGCGTGCTGCCGCGGCCGCTGGCCGAGACGCTGCGCGACGCGCTGGACTGGTACCGGCGCATCGGCTACTGCTGAGCGCTGCGCCGGCGGCGGGAGTCAGGAACCTCCGGGAGGGGTCTGCGCAGGCTTGATCGCCTGCCGCTCCAGGTAGACCCAGGCCTGGGACCCGTCGCTGTACTCCGCCATCGTCAGCCCGTCGTGCCCCGAGTCCACCGAAGGCGGCGCACAGTCGCGCAGTGCCTCGTTCCCACCTTGCAGCGAATGCGCAGGCAGGCAGGGCTCGGGGCGCGTCGGGAGCCGGCGGTTCCAGCGCGGATTGCCCCAGTTTTCCCACTCGGCGCCGAGGATGCTTTCCACCACCAGCTGCACCTCGCCCAGCCCTTCGATGGCCTGGCGGGCCTCGGCATGAGTCAGGCGCGATTGGCTGGGATCGGCCGGCGACCAGCTCAGTCCGGCCTGCATCAGCGCACGCTCCAGAGCCAGCAGCGCCGGCACCGGCTGGGCGTCGGCCCAGGACGCGAATGAACCCGCCCCGGCCTGCTGCCGCGCTTCGGCCAGCAACGTGGCCTGCCGTTCGCCCAGCGCCTGCTGCAGGGTCTGGATGTCGTCGGGCGGCAATGCCGCCAGGGCTTCGGTCAGCCCCTGCAGGCTGCTGGCCAGCGACGCACGCAGCGCGAGCTGCTGCTGCTCGCGCAGGCGCTGCGGCCCGACGGCCTCTTGCATGCCCACGCGCGTGGCACCCGGCGTCTGGAAGTAGGGCTGCTTCGCCTCGGCGTCCGGTGCCGCGGCGCCGCGGCCGGGATCCGGCGTGCCGTAGCCGAACGACGACGGCCCGGTCCGCTGCAGCCAGGGGTGCGGGCACTCCCAGCCGCCGTCGTGGCGGCGCACGGCCACCACTTCGCCCAGCTCCTCGCGCACGGAAATGCGCATCCAGAACGGGTGCAGCGGCTGCAGGTTCTGCACCACTTCGCCGCCGGCGGAGTCCACGCTCTTCACCTGCAGGCCCAGCGTCTGCGCGATGGGGTGGCCGGGGTAGCGGTGCAGCCGCACGTGCACGCGCTCCTCGATCTCGCGCATGTCGTAGATGCGCTCGATGCTGCGCTGCGTGCGCACGAGCGCCTGGTAACAGGCCTTGCCGACGTCGTCGCCGGCCCGGTATTGCTTGAGCACCAGCGAATTGATCGGCGCGCCGTGCGCCAGCAGTTCCAGCGCCAGCGCGCGCGCCGCAGCCACCTCGCTGGCCTGGTCCTCGTGCAGCTGGTGCTTGCGCACCAGCTCGCCCACCAGCTGCTGGCCCCAGCGTTCGCCCACCAGGCGCCAGCCCACGCTGTCGTCATAACGCAGCACGTCGGCGCCGTCGATGCGCAGCAGCGTGCGCTCCTCGGCCTGCTGCCCCAGGCCCAGGGCCGGGAAGACCTCGGTGGCCAGGCGCAGGTACTGGCGCGGATTGACCGGGCCCGACGCTTCCAGCCACACGTCCTGCGGGCTTTCGATGGTGGCCTTGACCGACGGCCTGCCGTTGACCTCGCGGTCGGTGATGACGGCACGGCCGCTGCTGGCGTAGACGAAGGGCGCCACCAGGGCGACGCTGATCAGCTCGCGCTGCCCGGTGGCGGCATCGGTGCGGTACCAGCGCACCGGCACGCAGAACGAGACCTCGCGCGACGCCCACCAGCCGATATTGTTGGCGCTGGACCACATGGTGCCAGTCTGGTCGCCGATGCTGTTGACCAGCAGGTAGGCGTAGGAGCCCATGGTCTCGAAATCGACGCCGGCGTCGCGCAGCGGTTCGTTCAGGGTGCGCTCGACGAAGGCGTCGAGCTGCGCGCGCTCGGCCAGCAGCGGGTAGACCTGCAGCGTCACGTCGGGGAAGTCGAACGGACCGGCCACCGGCTGCGTGGCCGCGCCCAGGGCGGTGTTGTAGTCGCCCGCGCATTCCAGTGCCGGGCCGGCGGGCGCCGCCCCGGCCGGCTGGGGTTCGAACCCAAGCTCGGGCGACGGGGTCGAGTCGGCGGCCTGCGGCGCGGTATCGGCCGGCGGCTGCGCGTCCACCCAGCCGTTGGATCCCGGCGCGCCGTGGGTGTAGATGCGCGAGCACACCAGCTCGCCGGCGCCGTAGTACAGGTCGACGTCGTTCCAGAACGGGAACACCGGCTTCAGCACCGAGACAGCGGTGCCGTCGCCCAGTTCCTCGCTGCGCGTCACCTCGATGCCCAGCGACTGGATGATGGGCTGCGAGCCGTAGCGGTGCACGCGGAGGGTGTAGCCGCCCGAGGTGTCGCCGCGCAGCAGGTTGGCGTCGCCGAGCAGGCCGCTGCGGTTGATGCGTTCCACGCCCATGCGCGAGCGCACCAGCGCCTTGTAGCAGGCGCGGTCGGGTTCCTGCGCGTCGCGGAATTGCTTCACGGTGATGTTGTCGAAGCTCAGGCCCGGCGGGCCGCTGCTGCCCACGGCCGGCAGGCCCAGCCGCTCGGCCAGCAGCGGCGGTCCCAGTCGTGCCAGGTAGCCCGCGGCGCGCGTGCCCATGGCCTTGAGCGCGCCCAGGCTGCGGTCGGTGCGAAAGCCGCGCACCGGCAGCGCCCACACCAGATCGGCGGCCTGGCCCATGAGCGACAGGCTCGAGCGCGTGGCCTGCGCCAGCGCATTCCACG
>JAABPT010000187.1 GCA_011391855.1 Burkholderiales bacterium | reverse complement strand
GCGCGGGATACGGTGATCGCACTCGAATAGAGGCGCGGGCCCTGTGCCGACGCCGAACCCGCGCTGAAGCCGCGCCGGTCCCGGGTTCTCGGGCTCTCGGGTCTAGGCCAGACCGAGCGACCGCAAGAGGTCGTTCGGTTCGGCCAGCACGACATCGGCCCCCCACTCGTGGATCGGCGGGTCCACACCGAGATAGCCCCAGGCGGCCGCCAATGCGCCCATGGCGGCGGCGCGGCTGGCGTGCATGTCGCGCAGGTCGTCGCCGACATAGACGCAGGCCTGTGGCGGCAGCCCCAGGCGACGGGCGGCTTCGAGCAGCGGCGCCGGGTGCGGCTTGGTGTGGGCAGTGCTGTCGCCGCCGACCAGGGCAGCGGCGCGCGGCAGCAGGCCCAGCGCCTGGGCCAGGGGCTCGGCAAAGCGCAGCGCCTTGTTGGTGACGATGCCCCAGGGCAGGCCATGGCGGCCGAGCGCGTCGAGCAGCGGCCCGATGGCGTCGAAGAGCCGGGTCTCCCGCAGCAGGCGCTGTTCGTAGCGGTCGTGAAACTCGTCTCGCAGGTCGACATACCCCGGCTGTCCGGGCAGCACCTGCAGCGCAGCGGCCAGCATGCCCCGCGCGCCCGACCCGGCATGCACGCGCAGCAGCTCAAGCGGCAAGGGCGGCAAGCCGCGGTTCAGACGCATTTCGTTGGCCGCACCCGCCAGGTCGGGTGCACTGTCGACGAGAGTGCCGTCCAGGTCGAACAGCACGGCGCTCACGCGCAGCTTCACTGCCGCGTCACCCCGGCTTGCGGCAAGCGAACATGAAGTTGACGCTGGTGTCGCCCGACAGCCAGTAGCGGCGCGTGAACGGGTTGTAGCCCAGTCCGCGGCTGCCATCCAGCACCAGGCCGCCGTCCCGACACCAGCGCGCGAGTTCGCTCGGGCGGATGAAGCGGGCATATTCGTGCGTGCCGCGCGGCAGCAGCCGCAACACGTATTCCGCGCCGACGATGGCAAAGAGGAACGACTTGGGATTGCGGTTCAGCGTCGAGAAGAAGACCCAGCCGCCGGGCTTGGCCAGCACGGCGCAGGCCTGCACCACCGCCGCCGGGTCCGGCACGTGCTCGAGCATCTCCATGCAGGTGACGACGTCGAAGGCCCCGGGCCGTTCCTGCGCCAGCGACTCGGTGGCGATTTCGCGGTAGTCGAGGTTCTCGACACCGGCCTCCAGCGCATGCAAGCGGGCCACGCCCAGCGGCCGCGCGGCCAGGTCGATGCCGGTCACGTGGGCGGCGCGCTTGGCCATGGCCTCGGCCAGGATGCCACCGCCGCAGCCCACGTCGAGCACGGTCTTGCCGCGCAGGGTGGCGAGCTGGTCGATCCATTCCAGGCGCAGCGGATTGATCTGGTGCAGCGGACGGAATTCACTTTCCGGGTCCCACCAGCGGTGCGCCAGCTCACTGAACTTGGCCAATTCCTGGGCGTCGACGTTTTGCATGCCACGATGGTAACCACTGGAATAGAAAAACCCCGCCGAGGCGGGGTTTGTGGGGCGCCGGCGGCACTGGGGCCGCCCAGACTCACCGCTTGCGGGTGCCCACCACTTCGACTTCCACGCGGCGGTTCTTGGCCCGGCCTTCGCGAGTCTTGTTGTCGGCCACCGGCTGGGCTTCGCCCTTGCCTTCGGTGTAGACCCGGTTCTTCTCGACACCCTTCTCGACCAGGAAGTTCTTCACCGCGTCGGCGCGGCGGATCGACAGCTTCTGGTTGTAGCCGTCAGCACCGGTCGCGTCGGTGTGGCCGACGGCGATGATGACTTCCACGTTCACGGCCTTGGTCTTCTCGACCAGGTCGGTCAACTTCGCCTGCGATTCCGGCTTGAGAACGGACTTGTCGAAGTCGAAGAAGGTGTCGGTGGCGAAGGTCACCTTCTCGCTCACCGCGGCAGGTGCTGCGGCGGGAGGCTTCGGCGCCGGGGCGGGCGGGGCAGCAGGCGCAGCGGCGGGCGGCGGCGGTGCGACGCGCGGTGCCGGCGGGGCGGGCGGCGGCGGCTTCAGTGCGCCGTCGCAATTCGGGTGGGCCGTGGCGGGGGTCCAGTTGGAGTCGCGCCAGCACAGTTCGTTGGTGCCGTTGCGCCACGGCTCACCATTGGCGCTGAGCCAATTGTCCGCACCGGAAGCATATTTGAACTGCTCGGCAGTCGGGGTTTGCGCCTGCGCAATCAGCGGGGCGGCAAGTGCGGCAGATGCAAAAAGCACTGCCACCTTGTTCAATTTCTTCATGATTCTCCTCTCGAGGAAGGCCGCAATGGCCTACGAAACGTCCAAAACAACAAGCATCGTTACTGGGCAAATCCCCGCGTATGCGGGTAATCACCACCGACGAATCATTGTGCCATAGGGCGTCGGCCGAACCGCATTTTGAACGCTGCGGCGCGGCTCCCTGCTTCGCGTGTTGCGCATCCGCGACAAGCCTGGCCCCGTAGAATCCGCAGCGATCATGCCGCCGCGAGCCCCGCCAGGCGGCTTCTCCGACCCCATCGCGCATGACCTCCTTCGCCAAGGAAACGCTGCCCATCAGTCTCGAAGAGGAGATGCGTCGCTCGTATCTCGACTACGCGATGAGCGTGATCGTCGGCCGCGCCCTGCCCGACGCGCGCGACGGCTTGAAGCCGGTGCATCGGCGCGTGCTGTTCGCCATGCACGAGCTCAGCAACCATTGGAACCGGCCCTACAAGAAGAGCGCGCGCATCGTCGGCGACGTCATCGGCAAATACCACCCGCACGGCGACACCGCGGTGTACGACACCATCGTGCGCATGGCGCAGGACTTTTCGCTGCGCCACATGCTGGTCGACGGGCAAGGCAATTTCGGCAGCGTCGACGGCGACAACGCCGCAGCCATGCGCTACACGGAAATTCGCCTGTCCAAGATCGCGCACGAGATGCTCGAGGACCTGGACAAGGAAACCGTCGACTTCGCGCCCAACTACGACGGCTCCGAGAAGGAGCCCACGGTGATGCCGACGCGGCTGCCCAACCTGCTGGTCAACGGCAGCGCCGGCATCGCCGTGGGCATGGCCACGAACATTCCACCGCACAATCTGAACGAGGTCGTCGACGCCTGCCTGCACCTGCTGAAGAACCCGCAGGCCACGCTCGAAGAGCTGATGGAGATCATCCCGGCGCCCGACTTCCCCACCGCCGGCATCATCTACGGCCTGAACGGCGTGCGCGAGGGTTACCGCACCGGCCGGGGCCGTGTGGTGATGCGCGCCAAGTGCCACTTCGAGGACATCGACCGCGGCCAGCGGCAGGCGATCATCGTCGACGAGATCCCCTACCAGGTGAACAAGAAGACGCTGCTCGAGCGCATCGCCGAACTCGTGCACGAGAAGAAGCTCGAGGGCATCAGCCACATCCAGGACGAGAGCGACAAGTCCGGCATGCGCGTGGTGGTCGAGCTCAAGCGCGGTGAAGTGCCCGAGGTGGTGCTGAACAACCTGTACAAGCAGACGCAGCTGCAGGACACCTTCGGCATCAACATGGTGGCGCTGATCGACGGCCAGCCCAAGCTGTGCAACCTGCACCAGTTGATCGAGATCTTCCTGGAGCACCGGCGCGAGGTCGTCACCCGGCGCACGGTGTTCGAGCTGAAGAAGGCGCGTGAACGCGGTCACGTGCTCGAAGGCCTGGCGGTGGCGCTGGCCAATATCGACGAGTTCATCGAGACCATCAAGACCAGCCCCACGCCGCCGGTGGCCAAGGCGGCGCTGATGGCCAAGAGCTGGGACTCTTCGATGGTGCGCGAGATGCTCACGCGCGCCGAGGGCGAAACCCCCGGCGGCCGCGCCGCCTATCGCCCCGAGGGCCTGCCCGCCAGCTACGGCCTGCAGGCAGACGGCCTGTACCGGCTGAGCGACGACCAGGCGCAGGAAATCCTGCAGATGCGCCTGCAGCGCCTGACCGGGCTGGAGCAGGACAAGATCATTGGCGAATACCGCGAGGTCATGGCGCAGATCGCCGACCTGCTGGACATCCTGGCCAAGCCCGAGCGCGTGACCGCCATCATCGCCGCCGAGCTGGCCGCGCTGCGCCAGGAGTTCGGCCAAACGAAGCTGGGCGCGCGCCGCAGCGTCATCGAGCGCAATGCGCTGGAGCTGGGCACGGAAGACCTGATCACGCCGGCCGACATGGTGGTCACGCTCAGCCACACCGGCTACGTGAAGAGCCAGCCGCTGGCCGAATACCGCGCACAACGCCGCGGCGGCCGCGGCAAGCAGGCCACGCAGACCAAGGAAGACGACTGGATCGAGCAGCTCTTCATCGCCAACACGCACGACTGGATCCTGTGCTTCAGCGACCGCGGGCGCGTCTACTGGCTGAAGGTGTGGGAAGTGCCGCAGGGTTCGCGCAATTCGCGCGGGCGGCCCATCGTCAACATGTTCCCGCTGCAGCCCGGCGAGAAGATCACCGTCGTGCTGCCGCTGACCGGTGAATTCCGCAGCTTCCCGGCCGACCACTATGTGTTCATGGCCACCGCGCAGGGCGTGGTGAAGAAGACGCCGCTGGACGATTTCAACAACCCGCGCAAG
>JAABPT010000186.1 GCA_011391855.1 Burkholderiales bacterium | reverse complement strand
GCCACCACGGCCTTGCCCGGCGGGCTGGCCCAGCGCAGCCTGGGTGATGCCTGGCCGCTGGCGGCGTGGGCGGCCGGCGACCGCCAAGGCGCACGGCCCCTGACCGAACTGAGGGGCCGCCCGCTGCTGGCCGCAGCCGGCCTGGCCGCGCCCGACAAGTTCTTCGCCATGCTGGAGCAGGCCGGCCTGGCCATCACCCGCCTGCCGCTGCCCGACCACCACGGCTACGCCACCCTGCCCTGGCCGGCCGGCACCGCCGAGGTGGTGACCACCGAGAAGGACGCAGTCAAGATCGACCCGGCGCGCGTGGGCTCCACGCAGGTCTGGGTGGTGCCGCTAGACTTGGCGCTTCCTGCCGAACTCGTGGGCGAGCTGATGTCCTGGCTGCCCGCGCCGACCCCACCATGAGCCTCGACCACCGCCTCATCGACCTGCTCGTCTGCCCCGTCTGCAAGGGTCCGCTGGAAATGCGCCGCGACGCCGACCAGCGCCCCACCGCGTTGCTGTGCCGTGCCGACCGCCTGGCCTTCCCCATCCGCGACGGCATCCCGGTGATGCTGGAAAGCGAAGCTGCGGCTGTCGATGGCGATGCGCCCGCGGCGGCTGCCCCGGCGCAGTGAACTTCACGGTCCTCATCCCGGCGCGGCTGGCATCGACGCGCCTGCCCGACAAGCCGCTGGCCGATATCGGCGGCAAGCCGATGGTCGTGCGCGTGGCGGAGCGCGCCGCGTTGAGCGGCGCCACGCGCGTGGTGGTGGGCGCCGACGACGAACGCATCGTCCGGGCCTGTGCCGCGCATGGCGTGGCGGCCGTGCTCACGGGCCGCCACCACGCCAGCGGCAGCGACCGCCTGGCGGAAGCCTGCGAATTGCTCGGTCTGCAGGGCGACGACACGGTGGTCAACGTGCAAGGCGACGAACCGCTCATCGACCCCGAACTGGTGCGCCGCTGCGCCGGACTGCTGGCCAAACGCAGCGACTGCGTGATGAGCACCGCGGCACACCCGATCACCGAACTGGCCGACTTCGTGAACCCCAACGTGGTGAAGGTGGTGCTCGACGCCGCCGGCCGTGCCTTGTATTTCACCCGCGCCCCCGTGCCGTGGTGGCGCGACGGCTTCCAAGCCGGCGTGCGTGCCCTGCCCGTGCCGGCACCGCTGCGCCATTTGGGCCTGTACGGCTACCGCGCCGCTTTCCTGCGCCGCTTCCCCACGCTGCCGCCGGCGCCGCTGGAACAGTGCGAGGCGCTGGAGCAGCTGCGCGTGCTGTGGCATGGCGAGCGCATCGCCGTGCACGTGGCGCCGCACGGCACCGGTCCAGGGGTCGACACTCCCGAGGATCTGGCCCGCGTGCGCGCCCTTTTTGCAGCGGCCGCGGCGTCAGTTTGACGTCCGGTACTGCGTGCTATTCTCGTTTCGAGACATGCCGGTGCGCATGCCGCGGGCGGCGCCCAAGCGACAAATCCAACGAGGACTTCGATGAGACTGATTCTTCTGGGCGCCCCCGGCGCCGGCAAGGGCACGCAAGCCGCATTCATCTGCCAGAAGTTCGGCATTCCGCAAATCTCCACCGGCGACATGCTGCGCGCCGCCGTCAAGGCCGGCACGGCCATGGGCGTGGCGGCGAAGAAGGTGATGGACGGCGGCGGCCTGGTCAGCGACGACATCATCATCGACCTCGTCAAGGAACGCATCGCGCGGCCCGACTGCGTCAACGGCTTCCTGTTCGACGGCTTCCCGCGCACCATCCCCCAGGCCGACGCCATGACGGCCGCCGGCGTGAAGCTCGACGTGGTGCTGGAAATCGACGTCCCTGAAGAGGCCATCATCGAACGCATGAGCGGCCGCCGCGTGCATGTGGCGTCGGGCCGCACCTACCACGTCAGATACAACCCGCCCAAGGTGGAGGGCCGCGACGACGCCACCGGCGAGCCGCTGATCCAGCGCGACGACGACAAGGAAGAAACCGTGCGCAAGCGGCTGCAGATCTACCGCGACCAGACGCGCCCGCTGATCGACTACTACGCGCAGCGGGCCGCCAGCGGCGACACGTCGGCGCCGCGCTGCGCGCGCGTCAGCGGCGCCGGCAGCGTCGAGGAAATCACGGCGCGTGTGATGGCGGCGCTGGTGGGCTGAGCCGCGAAGCTCAGTTATCGGCCAGCTCCAGACGACGCTCGATGCGTTCGATGCGATCCAACAGTCGATCAAGTGACAACTGCTGCCTGGCGTCTGTCTCGTCCCCTGCCGACACCTCGCGCTTGACGAGTACCATGGCCGATTCCAGGCTGGACATGCGATGCTTCATGTCGCTCATGTCCTCGGCGATACGGTCGACGCGACCGCGGATATGGCGCAGTTGCTCGATGGTCCCGCTCTCGACGTTCTCGGTCATGTGCGGCCTCCAGAGCGCAGTGTAGCCAAGCCTTCTATCTCAGCCAACCGGAAGCTCGATATGGAAATCTCCAACAAAGTCTTCATCGTCACAGGCGGCGCTTCAGGCCTGGGCGAAGGAACGGCGCGCATGCTGGCTGCCGAAGGCGGCAAGGTGGTGGTGGCCGACCTGCAGGTCGAGCGCGGCCAGGCCATCGCCGCCGAAATCGGCGGCGTCTTCGTCAAGTGCGACGTCAGCCAGGAAGCCGACGGTCAGGCCGTCGTGGCCGCCGCGGTGGGCTCTGGCAAGCTGATGGGCCTGGTCAATTGCGCGGGTATCGCGCCGGCGGTGAAGACCGTGGGCAAGGACGGTGCGCACCCGCTGGCGGTGTTCACGAAGACGATCACCGTCAACCTGATCGGCAGCTTCAACATGATCCGCCTGGCTGCCGAGGCGATGGCGAAGAATGCGCCAGAGGCCACGGGCGAGCGCGGCGTGCTCATCAGCACCGCCAGCGTCGCGGCCTACGACGGCCAGATCGGCCAGGCCGCCTACAGCGCCAGCAAGGGGGGCGTGGTCGGCATGACGCTGCCCATCGCGCGCGACCTGGCGCGCAACGGCATCCGCAACATGACCATTGCGCCAGGCATCTTCGGCACGCCCATGATGTTCGGCATGCCCAAGGAGGTGCAGGAGGCGCTGGCCGCCAGCGTGCCCTTCCCCAGCCGCCTGGGAACGCCGGTCGACTATGCCAAGCTGGTGAGGCACATCATCGAAAACGACATGCTCAACGGCGAGGTGATCCGGCTCGACGGGGCGATCCGGCTGGCGCCGAAGTAATGGCTTCTGCATAGACTTGAGTAGGCATCAAGCAATACTCTCCAGGTCGAGTTGCTGGCGCCATCAAGTTGCGAAATGCGACTGAGCGAACACCAGCGCAACGTCATACGGGGCGCGACAGCCGAGGTGGTCGGTCCGTCAGCGCGCGTGTTGCTGTTCGGTTCGCGCACCCGGCCGGACCTGCGCGGCGGCGACATCGACCTGCTAGTCGAACTGCCGGCGCCTGTGCCTGATCGTTTTGCCGTGGGCAACCGGTTGGGCGCGCAGATCGAACGGCAACTGGGTCTGCAGAAGATCGACATCCTGGTCGCCGACCCGGAAACGCCTGTGTCGCCCGTGCTGGCCGCAGCACGCCGCGATGGCATCCCTGTCTAAAGCCGGGCACGGACCACTCCATGACCGCCAGTGCCAAACTCCGCTTTCTAGCCGACACCGTGCTCGCCGAAGCCGAGCACCTGCAGACCACCGACGGCCGGCTGTTTGCTCTGCCGATGACGCCCGAACGCGCAGCGGGTTTGCGCAGCGACATCGACCTGTCGGAACGAACCGACGCCTTCGTCGCGCGCTTCGGACGACTGCAGGACACCTTGGCCGACAAGTTGTTGCCGGCATTGCTGGACTGGCTTTCGGAGCCGGTGGGGCCAGCTATCGACAACCTCAACCGCGCCGAGCGTCTGGGCTGGATCGGTTCGGTGGAGACCTGGACCGAGGTCCGCCGATTGCGCAACCGCATGATCCACGAATACGTGCGCGACCCAGTCGAACTCGCTTCGGCCTTGATGGCGGCACATGCCGCGGTGCCCTTGCTGGCAGACGCCGCCGCCGCGATGGCCCGGCGGGCCATAACTCCTGAACGGGGTTGAATATCGTCAAACCACCCTGACGAAACGCCCGCAGCGCTTCAGCGTGGCGTCGGCGGTCAGCAGCGTCAAGCCCTCTTCGATGGCCTGCGCCACCAGCAGGCGATCGAAGGGGTCGCGGTGGACCCAGGGCAGTCTGGCGACGCGCAGCACGTGCGGCGCCGTGATGGCGAGTTCGACGAAGCCCTCGGCGAGCAAGGCGCGGTGCAGCAGAGCCGGGTCGACGGCAAAGCCGGGACGCCCGAGCGAGGTCTTGATCGCCACCTCCCACAGGGTGGCCAGACTGAAGGCCAGAGGACCCTCGCGCGACGCCAAAACCTTGGCCGCCTTCGGTGAAAGGCGTGTCGGCTCGAAGGCGGTTCACAGTACCAGATGCGTGTCGAGCAGCAGCATCGCTGCCGGCTCAGGGCATGCCGCCGAACATCGCCTCGATGTCGCCGGCGAACGACGCCTTGACGTCCGCCGTGATGACGCCCTGCCCGGCCAGGAAGCCGAGCGTGCGCACGGCC
>JAABPT010000185.1 GCA_011391855.1 Burkholderiales bacterium | reverse complement strand
CCTGGGGCGCGTCGGCCGAGGACTACCCGCTGGCGGCCTGGGACAAGGTGATGAACCTCAATATCCGCAGCCTGTTCCTGTTTGCGCAGGCCGTGGGCAAGGCCAGCATGATCCCCAACCAGCGCGGCCGCATCGTCAACGTGGCCTCGATCGCCGGCCTGGGCGGCAGCATGGACGTGCAGTTCATCGCCTACGGCACGAGCAAGGGTGCGGTGGTCAATTTCACGCGCACGCTGGCAGCCGAATGGGGGCGGTACGGCATCACCGTCAATGCGCTGGCGCCGGGCTTCTTTCCGAGCAAGATGACGCAGGGTGTGCTGGCGCATTTCGGTGCCGAGAAGCTGGCCGCCGCAGCGCCGCTGAAGCGCCTGGGCGACGACGACGACCTGAAAGGCGCCGTGCTTCTGTTCGCCAGTGCCGCCGGCAAGCACATCACCGGGCAGATCCTGGCGGTGGACGGCGGCGTGTCTTCGGTGCACGGCGGGTAGGACCGGTGACGGCCACGCCGCTGCAGTTCCCGCTGCGCATCCCCTTCGTCGAACAGCTCGGCTTCGAGCTCTGGGGCTTCGGCGGCGGCCAGGCCGAGGTGCGCATGGATATCGCCGACACCCACCTCAACAGCTGGGAGGTGGCGCATGGCGGCGTGCTGATGACGCTGCTGGACGTGGCCATGGCCCACGCCGCGCGAAGCAGCGGCTTTACCATGGACACCGCGCGCAGCCTGCTGCAGGACGGCGCAGCCCTCGGCCCGGGCGTCGTCACCGTCGAGATGAAGACCAGCTTCATGCGCCCGGCCGAAGGCCAGTTGCGCGCCGCTGGCAAACTGCTGCACCGCACCGCCACGCTGGCCTTCTGCGAAGGCAGCGTCTTCAATGCCGCCGGCGCCTTGTGCGCGCATGCCACCGCCACCTTCAAATACCTGCGCGCGCTGCCCACCACGGGCCGCAACGCGAAACCGCTGCAACAGGCAGCGCCCTCCACCGACAAGGAAACCCCATGATCAACCGCCGCATCGTGCTGGCCTCGCGCCCCGCTGCCGAAGCCACGCTGGACAACTTCCGCCTGGAGGCGGTGGCACTGCCCGCGCTCGAAGACGGCCAGGTGCTGGTGCGCCACCACTGGCTGAGCCTGGACCCCTACATGCGCATGCGCATGAACGAAGGCAAGAGCTACGCCGCGCCGCAGGCCCTGGGCGCGCCCATGGTCGGCGGCACGGCAGGCGAGGTGGTCGAGTCGCGCCACGAACGCTTCCAGCCGGGCGACAAGGTCGTGGGCGGCGGCGGCTGGCAGGAATATTCGGTGGTCGACGCGCAGCAGCCCGGCACGCTGCGCAAGGTCGATGCCTCCGTGATCCCTTTGGCCGCCTACCTGGGTGCGGTCGGCATGCCCGGCATCACGGCCTGGTTCGGGCTGACGCAGATCATCCAGCCCAAGGCCGGCGAGACGGTGGTCGTCAGCGCCGCCAGCGGCGCCGTGGGCAGCGCCGTGGGACAGCTGGCCAAGGCGCGCGGCTGCCGCGCGGTAGGCATTGCCGGCGGCGCCGACAAATGCGCCTACGTGGTGGACACACTCGGCTTCGACGCCTGCATCGACTACAAGGCACACCGAGATTTCGACTCGCTGGCGGCGGCCCTGGATGAAGCCGCGCCGCAGGGTGTAGCCGGCAATTTCGAGAATGTCGGTGGCATCATCCTGGACGTGGTGATGACGCGCATGAATGCCTTCGGCCGCATCGCGCTGTGCGGCATGATTTCCGGCTACGACGGGGCGCCGATCCCGATGGCGCGCCCGGCGCTGCTGCTCACGCAGCGGCTCAAGCTGCAGGGCTTCATCGTCAGCGAGCACATGGCCTTGTGGCCCGAAGCCCTGAAGGAGCTCGGTGACCTGGTCACGAGCGGGAAACTCAAGTACCGCGAAAGCATCGCCGTCGGCCTGGAGAATGCGCCGCAGGCTTTCCTGGGCCTGCTGAAGGGCCGCAATTTCGGCAAGCAGCTGGTGAAACTGGTGTGAACTGGTTCGGGTCCCGCTTCCACGAACTCGGCGTCGACAACCTGTACGACGCGCTGGCCTTGCGCTGCCGCGTCTTCGTGCTGGAGCAGGGGCCGTATCTGGACCCGGACGGCATCGACCGCCAGGCCTGGCACCTTCTCGGTCGCGACGAAAGCGGCATGCTGCAGGCCTACCTGCGCATCGTCGACCCGGGCGTGAAGTATGCCGAGCCCTCGATCGGCCGCGTCATCACTTCGCCCGAGACGCGCGGCACCGGCCTGGGCCGCCGGCTCTTCGACGAAGGCGTGGCGCGCTGCCTGGCTTTGTGGCCCGGGCAGGGCATCCGCATCAGCGCGCAGGCGCACCTGGAACGCTTCTACGGCGAGTGGGGTTTCAAGCGCGTCGGCAGCGAATATCTCGAAGACAACATCCCGCATCTGGAAATGTTCAGGAGTCCGTGATGCACGCCACCCACGAAGTCACCAATCAGAGTGCGCCGTATGTCGGCGTCAACCTGTTCCGCGCCAACCGGCCGCTGCGCGATGCATTGCGCCTGCACGCACCCGAACTCGATCTTTCACGCCTGGACGCACTGGGCGCCGAGGCCGGCTCGGCGGCCCTGCAGGCCCACGCCCGCCGCGCCAATGCCCACCTGCCGGTGCTGCACACGCACGACCGTCACGGCCGCCGCATCGACGAGGTCGAGTTCCACCCCAGCTACCACGCGCTGCTGGCCAGCGCCCTACGCCACGGCCTGCACGGCACGCCCTGGTCGCGCGGGCCGGGCGGCCATGTCGAGCGCGCTGCGGCCTTCATGCTCTTCACCGAGGCGGAGCCTTCGGTGCTGTGCCCCGTGTCCATGAGCTATGCAGCCGCACCCGCGATGCGCGCCAACGCGGCGTTGCAAGCGGCCTGGGGCCCCAAGCTGGCACATACCGCTTACGACGAGCGCTTCGTCCCCTTCGACCAGAAGTCGGCGGTGACCATCGGCATGGGCATGACGGAAAAGCAGGGCGGCTCCGACGTGCGCGCCAACACCACCCGCGCCACGCCCAGCGGCAAGGACGCCTGGGGCCAGCGCTACACCGTCACCGGCCACAAGTGGTTCTTCTCGGCGCCCATGTGCGACGCCTTCCTCGTGCTGGCGCAGACGGCCAGCGGCCTGAGCTGCCTGTTCATGCCGCGTTTCCTGCCCGACGGCCGCCTCAACGCCATCGCCGTGCAGCGGCTGAAGCACAAGCTGGGCAACCATGCCAATGCCAGTTCCGAGGTCGAATTCGACCATGCCACGGCGTGGCTTGTGGGCGACGAAGGCCGCGGCATCCCGCAGATCCTGGCCATGGGCGCGCTCACGCGGCTGGATTGCGCCCTGGGCACGGCCGGGCTGATGCGGCACGCGCTCTCGCTGGCGCTGCACCACACGGCGCAGCGCCATGCCTTCGGCAAGCCGCTCATCGCGCAGCCGCTGATGCAGAACGTGCTGGCCGACCTGGCGCTGGAAAGCGAGGCCGCCACCGCGCTGGCGCTGCGCGTGGCGGTGGCCGTGGACCGCACCGACCACGCCCCCGACGAACACGAGGCGGTGATGCGCCGCCTGCTCACGCCGGTGGCCAAATTCTGGATCTGCAAGCGCGGCAGCCACTTCGCGCAGGAAGCCATGGAATGCCTGGGCGGCAACGGCTACGTGGAAGCGGCGGGCGAGGGCGTCATGGCGCGCATCTACCGCGAGATGCCGGTGAATTCCATCTGGGAAGGCGCCGGCAACATCATGGCCATCGATCTGCTGCGCGCGTTGCGCGGCGCCGACGTGCTGCCGGCGCTGGAACGCGAACTGGCGCCGGCCCGCGGCGCGAATGCCGCGTTCGACCGTGCCGCCAGCCTGGTGCTCGACACCGTGGACCAGGGCGTGCACGAGGCGCAGGCGCGCGTCCTGGCGCGCGACCTGGCGCTGGTGCTGCAGGCCGCGCTGCTGCAGCGGCAGGCGCCGGCCTTCGTCTTCGACGCCTTCTGCGCGTCGCGCCTGGTGGCCACGCCTGATGTTTTTGGCCTGCTGCCCGCCGGCATCGACCTCGAAGCGCTGGTTGCGCGCGCCTTGCCCGAACCCACCCCACAGGAGACCCCATGAGCCACTTGCAGGGCGGCATTGCCGTCATCACCGGCGCAGCCTCGGGCTTCGGCCTGGAAGCCAGCCGCATCGCGGCGCGGCTGGGCATGAAGATCGTGATGGCCGACGTGCAGGCCGACGCGCTGGAACTGTCCAGCCACGATGTCGCGGCCTTGGGTGCCGAGGTGCTGGCGGTGCGCACCGACGTCTCCCGCGCCGCGGACGTGGACGCGTTGGCCGCAGCGACGGTGCAGCGCTTCGGCGCGCCGAACTTCGTCTTCAACAATGCCGGCGTCGGTGCTGGCGGCCTGGTCTGGGAGCACAGCGCGCGCGATTGGGAGTGGGTCTTCGGCGTCAACGTCATGGGCGTGGCCCACGGCGTGCGCGCCTTCACGCCGCTGATGCTGGCCGCTGCGCAGGCCGACCCGGCCTGGCACGGCCACATCGTCAATACCGCCAGCATGGCGGGGCTGCTGAACCCGCCCAATATGGGCC
>JAABPT010000184.1 GCA_011391855.1 Burkholderiales bacterium | reverse complement strand
GATGGTGATGCCGCGCGCCTTCTCTTCCTTCAGGCGGTCGGCGTCGATGCCCGTCAACGCCTTGACGAGCGAGGTCTTGCCATGGTCGATGTGACCTGCGGTGCCGACGATCAAGGGCTGTACATGCTGAGTAGAAGTCGACGGAATGGTAGCGGGATCCCGCTTGGGCCAGCCTCATGCCGACTTTGTTGCGCAAAGTCAAACCCATGAGGGGGGTCACTCCGTAGAACCCCTAGCCATTGGAAGCCGGTCCATGCACGGATCTTGTGCAAAATGCCTGTATCGGTATGGAGTGCGCACGATGCCACTGCATGAGTGGCCAGTGCTTTTCGGTAGTTCGAGTGCGCTCGCGTCGGGCTGCACCGCCAGAAGGGGAACCAGCGATGAATCGTGACGATCAGCAACCCATGGCTCGCCGCACCTTGCTGGCGGGAGCCGGTACGGTGGGTGCCCTCGCGGCCGCCGCGGCTTTATTGCCCGCGCGTGAAACCGCCAAGACCCCAGCCGACGACACCGTGCAGACGGCGTCGGATGAAAGCTCCGGATACCGTCTCACCGAACACGTGAAGCAGTATTACCGGACGGCCCGCGTCTGAATCCCAGCCGCTCGAAGCAGGAGGCAATGATGTTATTGACCAAACGGTCAGCGGGTGGCGGGGGCACATCGCCCAGCGCCCTCGTTGGCAGCCTGGCGCGCGGGGTCTCGCGCGCCATACCCACGATGGACCGGCGCGCCTTCCTGCGCCGGTCCGGCCTGGGTGTCGGCGCCGGCCTCGCGGCCAGCCAGCTGACGCTCGTGCGCAAGGCGCAGGCCGCCGACCCTGCCGCCGCCACCGGCAGCGGCAAGGTCGAGGTCAAGCGCACCGTGTGCGGCCACTGCTCGGTGGGTTGTGCCATCGACGCCTACGTCGAGAACGGCGTGTGGGTGCGGCAGGAGCCGGTCTTCGACTCGCCGCTGAACCTGGGTGCGCATTGCGCCAAGGGCGCCGCGGTGCGCGAGAACGGCCATGGCGAGTACCGCCTGAAGTACCCCATGAAGCTGGTCGACGGCAAGTACCAGCGCATCAGCTGGGACGTGGCGCTCGACGAGATCAGCAAGAAGATGCTCGAACTGCGCCAGCAAAGCGGCCCGGATTCGATCTTCGTGGTGGGTTCATCCAAGCACAACAACGAGCAGGCCTACCTGCTCAGAAAGTGGGTGACCCTCTGGGGGACCAACAACTGTGACCACCAGGCACGAATATGCCACTCCACTACTGTCGCCGGTGTGGCGAATACGTGGGGTTACGGTGCGATGACGAATTCGTACAACGACATGCAGAACTCGAAGGCTGCGTTGTATATCGGCTCGAATGCGGCAGAGGCCCATCCGGTCTCGATGCTTCACATGCTGCATGCGAAGGAAAAGGGCTCGAAGATGATCGTGGTCGACCCACGATTCACGCGCACGGCGGCCAAGGCCGACGAGTTCGTGCGCATTCGCTCGGGCTCGGACATTCCTTTCCTGTTCGGCGTGCTCCATCACGTCTTCAAGAACGGGTGGGAGGACAAGAAGTACATCGAGGACCGCGTCTGGGGCATGGACAAGGTCCGCGAGGAAGTGCTGGCCAAGTGGACGCCCGACAAGGTGCTGGAAGCCTGCGGCGTGGACGAAGCCACGTGCCTGAAGGTGGCGCGCATCATGGCCGAGAACCGGCCGAGCACCATCGTGTGGTGCCAGGGCCAGACCCAGCACACGATTGGCAATGCCATGGTGCGTGCGTCGTGCTTGCTGCAACTGGCTCTGGGCAACGTCGGCGTGTCCGGCGGCGGCGCCAATATCTTCCGCGGCCACGACAACGTGCAGGGCGCCACCGACATCGGGCCCAATCCCGATTCGCTGCCCGGCTACTACGGCCTGGCCGAGGGCTCCTTCAAGCACTACGCTTCCGTGTGGGGCGTTGACTTCGAGTGGATCAAGAAGCAGTACGCCCCCGGCATGATGGGCAAGCCCGGCATGACGGTATCGCGCTGGTTCGACGGTGTACTCGAGAAGAACGAGCTCATCGACCAGCCGAGCAACCTGCGCGGCCTGTTCTACTGGGGCCATGCGCCTAACTCGCAGTCGCGCGGGCTCGACGTCAAGCGGGCGATGGACAAGCTCGATCTGCTGGTGGTGGTCGACCCCTTCCCGTCGGCCACGGCGGCGATGGCGGCCATGCCAGGCAAGGCCGAGGACCGCAATGCAAACCGGGCCGTCTACCTGCTGCCGGCTTGCACGCAGTTCGAGACCACGGGGTCCGTGACGGCGAGCAACCGCTCGATCCAGTGGCGCGAAAGGGTCATCGAACCGCTGTTCGAAGCCCGCTCCGACCACATGATCATGCTGCAACTGGCCGAAAAGCTGGGCTTCGGGAAGGAGCTGACCAAGAACTACAAGATGCAGCAGGTCAAGGGCATGGACGAACCCGTGCCGGAAGACATCCTGCGCGAGATCAATCGCGGTGTCTGGACCATCGGCTACACGGGCCAGAGCCCGGAGCGCCTGAAGGCGCACATGCGCAATATGCATGTGTTCGACGTCAATACACTGCGCGCCAAGGGCGGTATCGACAAGGAAACCGGCTACAAACTCGACGGTGACTATTACGGCCTGCCCTGGCCGTGTTACGGCTCGCCCGAGCTCAAGCACCCGGGTTCGCCGAACCTGTACGACACCTCCAAGCACGTCATGGACGGCGGCGGCAACTTCCGCGCCAATTTCGGCGTCGAGCGCGACGGTGTCAGCCTGCTGGCAGGAGATGGCTCCCACAGCAAGGGCGCGGAGATCACCACCGGCTACCCCGAGTTCGATCACGTCCTGCTCAAAAAGCTGGGCTGGTGGGCCGACCTGACCGAGGCCGAGCAGAAGGCCGCCGAGGGCAAGAACTGGAAGACCGACCAGTCGGGTGGCATCCAGCGCGTGACCATGGCGCACGGCTGCCATCCCTTCGGCAACGCCAAGGCGCGTGCAGTGGTCTGGAACTTCCCCGATCCGATCCCGCAGCACCGTGAACCTATCTACTCCAACCGTCCGGAGCTGGTGGCCCAGTACCCGACCCACGCGGACAAGATGGCCTTCTGGCGCCTGCCGACGCTGGGCAAGTCCGTGCAGGAAAAGAACGTCGACATCGGCAAGCAGTTCCCGCTGATCATGACCAGTGGCCGCCTGACCGAATACGAAGGCGGTGGCGACGAAACGCGCTCCAACCCGTATCTGGCCGAGCTTCAGCAGGACATGTTCGTCGAGATGAACCCGGTGGCCGCCAATGACCGCGGCATCCGCAACGGCGAACAGGTGTGGGTCAAGACCCCGTCTGGTGCCCGCATCAAGGTGAAGGCGATGGTCACCGAGCGGGTCGATCGCGAAACGGTGTTCCTGCCGTTCCACTTCGCCGGCAAGTGGCAAGGTGAGGACATCTCGGCCTACTACCCCGAGGGCGCGAGGCCCCTGGTGTCGGGCGAGGCCGTCAACACCGCCACCACTTACGGCTACGACCCGGTGACGATGATGCAGGAAACCAAGACGACGCTTTGCCAGATCGAGAAGGCAGCATGAGGAGCGCACGATGGCCAGAATGAAGTTCATCTGTGACGCCGAGCGTTGCATCGAGTGCAACGGCTGTGTCACGGCCTGCAAGGCCGAACACGCCGTCCCGTGGGGCGTGAATCGCCGGCGTGTCGTCACCCTGAACGACGGCGTGCCCGGCGAGCGCAGCATTTCGGTGGCGTGCATGCACTGCTCCGACGCGCCGTGCATGGCGGTCTGCCCCGTGGACTGCTTCTACCGCACCGAAGAGGGCGTGGTGCTGCACGACAAGGACACCTGCATCGGCTGCGGCTACTGCAGTTACGCCTGTCCCTTCGGTGCGCCACAGTTTCCCAGCAGCGGCACTTTCGGCATGCGCGGCAAGATGGACAAGTGCACCTTCTGCGCCGGTGGCCCCGAAGCCCATGGCAGCGCGGCAGAGAACGAGAAGTACGGCCGCAACCGCCTGGCCGAAGGCAAGTTGCCGGCCTGTGCCGAGATGTGCGCGACCAAAGCCTTGCTGGGAGGCGACGGCGACGTGGTGGCCGATATCTTCCGCACGCGGGTCACGACGCGAAACAAGGGCAGCGAGGTGTGGGGCTGGGGTACGGCCTATGGCAAACCCAGTTCTGGCGGCGCGGCACCGAAGGCGACGAAGTCATGAGACACCCACTGGTGGCGATTGCATGTCTCGTCGTGTTCGCCGGCCTCTCGGCCTGCGGCGAAAAGCCGCAGGTGGCCGGTTCCAGCGTCAAGGGCAAGCCGGCTTACCTGGGCACCGGCGTCGGCCCCTACACCGATGCCGGCTGGAAGGCGGGCGATGCCACGAGCTGGGAAGAGCAGATGCGCACGCGCACGCAATCCGGGCAGAACGAGTATGTGCGCAGCGGCGGCAAGTAAGCCCCTGCCACGATCCGAGGAGCACTCATGTCAGGGTCGATGAAGCAACTCGTGCTGGGCGCCACGTTGGCACTCGGGCTGGCCTGTTCCGTCCAGGCGCAGCAGGCCGTCGCCGGCAGCGCAGCCCCGACGGGTTTCGTGGCGCCGGAACTGCCGGCCCCC
>JAABPT010000183.1 GCA_011391855.1 Burkholderiales bacterium | reverse complement strand
CACCACCACCCTGCCGCGAGGCGTCGCGCTCCCAGGCCAGCAGTTCGCGCAGCACGGCCTTGCGCGCCTCGGCGATGCGTTCCTCGAAGTCGCCTGCGGCGCCGACGGCGGCGCCACCGCTGCCCGAGCGCAGGCCGCTCGTGCCGGCATAGCCGCGCGCGCCGGCCTCCTTGTACATCCAGTGCGCAGCCACGCCGTGCTCGGCGTGTTCGTGCATGGCGCGGGTGCGGATCTGCACCTCCAGCGGCCGCCCGTCGCTGCTCAGCACCACGGTGTGCAGGCTCTGGTAGCCGTTGGGCTTGGGGCGCGCGATGTAGTCGTCGAATTCGCCTTCCACCGGTCGCCAGGCTTCGTGCACGCGCGCCAACGCGGCGTAGCAGGCGGCCACGTCGGGCACGATGACGCGCAGCGCGCGGGCGTCGAAGATGCGCGTGAAGGCCAGCCCCTTGCCGTGCATCTTCTTCCAGATGCTGTACAGGTGCTTGGGCCGGCCCTGCACGTCGGCGGCCAGCCCGGCGGACGCCAGCAGCTCGGCCAGTTGCCGGCGCGCGGCTTCGACGCTGAGTTCGCGTGCGGCGCGCGTCTCGTCCACCTGCCGTGCCATGCGCTGGTATTCCGCCGGCTGCAGGAAGCGGAACGACAGGTCTTCCAGCTCCCATTTGATCTGCCAGATGCCGAGCCGGTTGGCCAGCGGGGCAAAGACCTGCAGCGACTCCTGGGCGATGGCCTGCGGGCACGGCCGCTTCTGCGCCGCGAACCAGCGCAGTGTCTGCAGCCGCGAGGCCAAGCGCAGCAGCACCACGCGCAGGTCGCGCGAAAAGGCCAGCAGCATCTTGCGCACGCGCTCGGTCTGCAAGGCCGGCTGGCCGCTGGCGGCGCCATGTTCCTGCTGCGCCTCGCGCGCGGCACGCTGGATCTGCACCAGCTTGCGCGTCAGCGTCACCAGGCTGGCGTAGCTTTCGCCGAAGGCCTTCTTGACCACCTCCTCGGGGCGCTGCAGGTAGTCGCCCGCATACACCAGGTAGGCCGCCGCGCACAGCGAAGGCGCGCCGCCGATACTGGCCAGCAATGCCGCCACGCCGTCGGCGTGGCCGAGCGCGTCCTCGCCCGTGTCCAGCCACTGGCCGCTGAGCAGCGGTTCGGCGAAAGCGCGGGCGCGAGCCGTGGGGTCCAAACCCTCCATCGCCGGCTCGGCCGTACCGGCCAGGTGCACGATGGCCGCAGCGCCTTCCACCCCCACGGAGCCAGCAGCGCCAACGCCTGCGCCGGCGGCGCCGCGCTTCATGGCCCGAGCAGGAACTCGCGCACCACGGCCCGCTGCTCGGGCTGCACCAGCGTGGGCGCGTGGCCGACACCAGCGAATTCGTGCAGCCGGGCGCGCGGGCCACGCTGCGTCATGGCCAGCGCGGTGTCGTGCGACAGCAGGTCGGAATCGGCGCCGCGCAGCAACAGCGTCGGGCAAGCCACGCGGTCGTAGCTCTGCCACAGCATGGCCTCGCCGGCGGCGGCCATTTCGGGCGTGATGGCGCGGAAGGGCACGGCGATGGCGGGGTCGTAATGCGGCTTGAAGCCGCCCTGCGCCGAGTCCGGGTCGGGCACCAGCTGCGGCCGCGTCAGCTGCAGCCACTGCTCGCGGGTGTGCGGCCCGAAGCCCTGCGAGATGGCCCACAACGCGTCGGCCGCTTCTTCCAGGCTGCGCCAGCGCGCCGGCTGGCCGAGATAGGTGCCGATGCGCTGCAGCGCCACGGGCTGGATCGTCGGCCCCACGTCGTTGAGCACCAGCCGCCGCAGGGGTGAACCTGGCAGGGCGGCCAGCCCCAGGCCGATGAGGCCGCCCATGGAGGTGCCCACCCAGTCGACCTGCGCCACGTCCAGCCGCGCCAGCAGCGTCACCATGTCGGCCACGTAGTTCGGGATGGCATAGCCCATGGGGTCGGCCAGGCGGTCGGAACGGCCGCGGCCGACGACGTCGGGGCAGATCACGCGGTAGTCGACAGCCAGGTCGCGCGCCAGGGTGTCGAAGTCGCGGCCCTGGCGCGAAAGACCGTGCACGCACACCAGCACCCGCGGGTTGGCCCGGTCGCCCCACTCCCAATACGCCATGCGGTGCAGACCTCGGCTGCCCAGGCACTGCACCGTGTGCAGACGGGGTTCGGGGCTCGGTTCGGTCATCTTCGGTTCGGGCAGCACGGGATAATCGCGGCATCGTAACAACCCCGATCGGGAGCCCACCATGCTCAAAGGCAAGACCGCCCTCGTGACCGGATCGACCAGCGGCATCGGCCTGGGTATCGCGCGCACCTTCGCCGCCCAGGGCGCGCAGGTCATGCTCAACGGCTTCGGCGACTTCGAAGCCCCGCTGGCCGAACTGCGCCAAACCGGCGCCAAGGTCGTCTACCACGGCGCCGACATGAGCCGGCCAGAGCAGATTGCCGACATGGTGCGGGCCTGCGAGGCCGAGTTCGGCAGCTGCGACATCCTGGTCAACAACGCCGGCATCCAGCACGTGGCGCTGGTGGAGAACTTTCCGGTGGAGCGCTGGGACGCCATCATCGCCATCAACCTGAGCTCGGCCTTCCACACCATGCGTGCGGCGCTGCCGGGCATGAAGGCGCGACGCTGGGGCCGCATCATCAACGTGGCGTCGGCGCACGGCCTGGTGGCTTCGGCGCAGAAGAGCGCCTACGTGGCGGCCAAGCACGGCATCGTGGGCCTGACCAAGGCGGCGGCGCTGGAATGTGCCACCAGCGGGGTCACCGTGAACGCCATCTGCCCGGGCTGGGTGCTGACGCCGCTGGTGCAAAAGCAGGTGGATGCGCGCGCCGCCACCGACGGCGTCACCGACGACGAGGCCAAGCGGCGGCTGTTGCAGGAAAAACAGCCTTCGCTGCAGTTCACCACGCCCGAGCAACTGGCCGACCTCTGCGTCTTCCTGTGCACCGACGCGGCGAAGAACGTCATGGGCCAGGCCTGGGCCATGGACGGCGGCTGGACGGCGCAGTAGCGCCTGCGCCCCCTTGCGCCGCCGGGCCTTGCCGCCAATGCGCGGCGCCCGGCGCGGCTATTTCTTCATCTGCACGCTGCCGCTGACCGCGGCAGACACGCTGGCCTTGCCGGCTTCCACCGGCAAGGGTGCGTCCTCCGCCATCGCACGCGAGGCCTGGGCGCGCATCATCGGCGCCGGTGTGCCGCGCATCTCGTCGCTCGACACATGGACCTCGCGCACCGTGTAGCCGCCGAAGCCGAATTGCTGCGACACCGACTCGGCCCGGGCACGGAAGCGTGCGATGGCCATCGCGGCCACCTCGCCCTCGACCTTCTCGCGCGCCTCGCGCGACAGCGAAAACCCCGTGCGCGCAATCGTCAGCGTCTGAATGCGACCGGTGAGCTGCGCGATGGCTTGCACGTCGCGACCTTCCACCACCAGCTCGGTGCTGCCCTGCCAGCCGGTGATGCCGCCCTGCCCCGCCGCCGGCCGGGCGGTGGCGGGCGCATAACGCGGGTACAAAGAGAAGGCGCCGGTACGCACCTCCAGCTGGCCGGGCTTCGCGGCCTTGCGCGCCTCGGCCAGGGCCGTGTCCAGCGCCTGCTTCAGCTGCGACTGCACCGCGGCCGCGTCCAGGCCCTCGCGGCTGGTGGAGAAGACGACGGTCAGCCAGTCCTGCGGCACGTCGACCGCGGCACTGGCACTGATCGTGACCACGTTTTCCGGCGGCGGCAGCGTCTGCGCCAGGGCCGGCAGGCTGCCGGCCAGGCAGGCGGCGGTGGCCCAGTGTCGGAGGGACGTTCGGGGAATCTTGCGCATGCCATTCCTTGCTGTGGGTTGAGTCTTCGATGATCGCTCTTTGGCGATGCCGCCATTCAACCCGTGACTTGCGTCACGGGTTGACTGCCAGGGCTGTGCGGCGGCGGCGAAAGACATGTAACAGATGGTCTTTTCCCACCCAATCGCACCGTTACGGCCCCGCACAATGCGGCTGTTACAAATTCGGAGCCGGTCATGAGTCCCCCCGCCAACACCCGCGCCGACCGCATCGTGGTCGTCGACGACGACGCCCGCATCCGCGACCTGCTGCGCCGCTACCTGTCGCAGGAAGGCTTCGACGTGCTGCTGGCCGAAGATGCCAAGGCGCTGAACCGCGTGCTCACGCGCGAGACGGTGGACCTCATCGTGCTGGACCTCATGCTCCCGGGCGAGGACGGTCTGAGCATCTGCCGCCGCCTGCGCGCGGGCAACGACAGCACGCCCATCATCATGCTCACCGCCAAGGTGGAAGACGTGGACCGCATCGTGGGCCTGGAGGTGGGTGCCGACGACTATCTGTCCAAGCCCTTCAACCCGCGCGAACTGCTGGCCCGCATCCACGCCGTGCTGCGCCGCCGGCCGGCACCCGAGGCGCCCGGCGCGCCGTCCAAGGAAGCCCAGGTCGTCACCTTCGGGCCGTTCGAATTCGACCTCTCGCTGCGCCGGCTGTCCAAGAACGGCGAACAGATCGCGCTCACCACGGGGGAGTTCTCCATGCTGAAGGCGCTGGTGCGCCACCCGCGCCAGCCGCTTTCGCGCGACAAGTTGGCGCAGCTGGCACGCGGTCGCGAATTCGAACCCTTCG
>JAABPT010000193.1 GCA_011391855.1 Burkholderiales bacterium | reverse complement strand
GTCCTTGACCTTGCCGGTCCAGTCGGGCGCGCCGTAACTCTGGCTGCCGGTCTGGCGCGAATCAATCTGCTCGCCCTGCACAAACGCATGGATACGCGTCGCTTCCGACACCGCGACCGAGAGGTCGGCCACCACGTTCGTGCTCTCGGACTCGTTGAGGCCGATCACGGTCTCGTCGTAGTCGTCGTTGGCCCAGTTCGCGCCCAGGCCCAGGGTCACGGCTTCGGCGATCACCCAGTCGGCACGCAAGCCCGCCGAGGCGCGCTCGCGCGCCGCCAGGTTGACCTTGCGCATGAGCGGGTTCTGCGGCGAGCTCACCCAGATCGAGGTGCCGTAGGTTGAATGGCTGCGGTCGCCATAGGCCAGGTCCAGGGTCAGCGACATGGGCTCGAAGGCCTGAACCGTGGCACGCCCCCAGACCGTGTTCTCGCGCGTCGTCACCACCTCGGAGTAGTTGCGCTGGCGGCTGTCCCAGTCATAGCCGCCGTTCAGTTTCCAGCCCTCGAAGCCGCGATAGTCGGCGTTGAGCGAGATGCGGTCCTGCGTCATGTCGTAGGGCGTGTTGCTGCGCAGTGCCGTGTCCAGGAACATGTCGGTCGCCACCTGCGGGTAGGCACGGACCTCGGTTTCGTTGTCGCGCACGTCGCGCGCATAGATGGCATTCAGGCGCAGGCCTTCCACTGGCGTGGCCGTGAGCTTGGCGTTGAAGTTGAAGGTGGTGACCTCGCCGTCGAGCGACGAAGCCGGCAGCGCCGGCACCGAAGGCAGCAGCACGGCGTTGGCCGTTGCGGGCAGGAAGCCCTCGTCCTGCCGGCCCTGGCCCCAGGCGATGTCGGTGCTGGCACGGAGCGTGGGCGTGATCTGGTAGCTGGCCGAACCCACGATCTGGTGGAACTGGTTGTCCGGCGCCTGGGCCAGCTGGCCCTGCGTGGCACCGGGGACGACCGCATTGAAAGGGTTGGCCCAGGTCAACGAGTCGTTGCCATTCTTGAACGCCGACAGCTGGTAGGCCAGCGTGGCCTGCCAGCGCGCCGTGTCGTACGAGGCTGCCACCTCGAACTGGTCGGTCGTGTAGTCCACCGGCGTGGCCAGTTGCGCCGCCGTGGAGAAGAACGAACCGGCACCGGGCCGCGTGCCGTCACGCACATCGCGGCGCAGGCTGGCGCGGTAGGTCCAGTGTTCCTGCCCGACCCACTTGCCGCCGATTTCGAAGCGGCTGGCGTCGTAGCCGAGTTCGACCGGCTGGCCGGCGGGCATCGTCGCCGTGGTGGGCTGCGGGAATCCGGCCGGCAGCGTCAGCGTGCTGCCGCCGTTGCCCAAGAAGGGCGTGACCGCACCTTCGGCGAAGTAGCGCGGGATCTGGGCATAACCCAGCCACATCGAATACAGGCCCTCACGGCCGGCCTCGCCTTCGATGGTGCGGATGTCCAGGCCCAGGTCGGCCGCACTCAGGTCGGCGAAATACCCGCCTTCACCGCGGTGGCTGACCTGGCCGCCCAGCACCAGATGCATGCCCTGGTCGGGCAGGCCGGTGTAGTTGCCGAAGGTCGTTGAGTCGTCGGACGTATAGCCGACGCCGGCGTCGACATAGCCGGTGGTGCCCTTCTTGTACGGGCACTTCTCGCACTTCCACTGCGAGGTGTCGACCTGCGCGGCGGCTGGACCGGTGAGGCCCAGCACGCCCAGCGCGGCCAGCAGGAACAGGGGGCTGTGAGTTCTCATGTTCGCATCCGGTTTCGGTGTGGGAGGGTCGGGTCTGGCGGGCGCAAGCGGCCGCGCGCTGGCCGGCCTTCAACGCATCAGCTTGCTTCCCGAGGGGTGGTTGGACCCGTGCACCTGCACGTGGCAGTTCGTGCAACTGCCGGCCACCGTGTAGATGGCGCCGCCGGAGGTTCCGCCAGGCAACGTACTGCTGGTGCGCGCCACCGACGGGTGGCCCGCCGGGCTGTGGCATTGCTGGCACAGCAGCGGCGGGCTGCTGGACAGCAGCGCCGGCCGCACCGAGCCGTGCGGTGAATGACACAAGGCGCAATCCTCGGTGACGGGCTGGTGTTCCCACAGCACCGGGCCACGCTTCTCGGCGTGGCAGCTGTAGCAGGTCTGGTTCAGGGTGGCCTTGACCAGCATGGCCGGGGCGGTGGAGCCATGCGGGCTGTGGCAACCACTGCACGACATGAGGCCTTGCCGCACCGGGTGCGAGGACGGCATGTAGAACGCTGCCGCCTGATTCTTGTGGCAGGAAAGGCAGACACCGGCCTCGGTGGTCCGGGTCATCACCGGGTCGCCCTGCGGCTGGTGGATCTTGTGGCAGTCGGTGCAGGCGACGGCGTTGCGCTCGTGCGCTCCGGCATGCCAGCCCGTGCGCGTGCTGCCCTCGTGGCAACCCAGGCAGGCCTGGTTGCGCACATCGACCGAAAGGTACGAGTCGGCCTTGAAGCTGTTGATGCTGAGCTTCTTCTTGCTGCCTTTCGCGGAATGCTGCGCGCCCGGCCCGTGGCAGGCCTCGCACTGCAGCCCCTTGGCGCCGAAGGGCGAACGCTTGTCGCCCTGATGACCGTGCTTGGTCTTGAAGATCGCACCGGCGGAGTAGGTGACGGTCTCGTCGTCATGGCACTCCAGGCAGGTGTCGGCGCCGTTGGCGCTGTACTGCGTGAGCGGGGGCAGGCTGCGCGCCGGCTCGCTGGCCGCGGGCGCAGCGGATGCGGCCTGCGCCAGCGCGGCCGGTTGCCACGCCAGCGCCGCCAGCAGCCACAACGCACAGAGGATGGGACGTTTGATATTCATCTAGGCCTGCCTGATGGTCTGTGATCGGGGTCTGTTATCGGGTGTCTTGTCCATTCTGCCTGGCACCATGGGCCCGCGGTCATGCCGCGTTGCGATCGAGCTCAGGTACTGGGCTTGGGCTTCGGCTTGGGCGGAGGACTCTTGTGGACGACGACGATGTGCTTTTGAAGCGCGTCGTAGGCCCCCAGGTCGAGCACCTTTTTCTCGACCAGGCCGGTCTTGGTCATGTAGGGGCGGTTGGCAATGATCCTGGCCGCCTCGGCGTCGCCCACGCCGGGCAGCGTCTTCAAGTCGGACCGGCTCGCCATGTTGATGTCGACGAGCCTGCTGGCCGGCGTTTGCACTGCCGCCGCTGGGGTCGCTGGCTTCGTGGGCGGTTGCGGGCTGGCCTTGTCGTCGGCCAGCGCTTGTGCGCCAACGGTCATGGCGAGACCCGCGCAAAGGGCCAGGGGGCGGAGGGTCCGTCGCATGCACTGCTCTCAGGGAGTGAAAAACCCGGGGGCTGCGCCCCCGGGTCCTGAAGTGGCGCAAAGGAGAGAGAGGCATGCCCGCTCCACTCCCCCGCTTCGCCGATCTACTTGTGCAGCTTCTCGGTATCGAACTCGCGGCCGGGGCCGTGGCAGACCGAGCACGATTCGACATCTTCGAAGGCACGCATGGCCGGCTGGGCCGCCGTGCGCGTGACGTCTAGCGCTCCGCCATTGAGCACCACGTGCGACTTGGCGGCCGAAGAGTCGTGGCAGCTGATGCAGGCACCGGCCCACGGCGTCTTGACGATGTCGGTCGCATTGGGCTGCGCCAACGACGCCTTGGCCATGGCCGGAGTTGCCGTCTGCGTGATGATTGCTGCGGCATAGTCCGCATTGATCGACTCGAATGTCGTCACCAGTGCACCGGCCGGGATCGTGGAGTAGGTCTTGGTGGCCCCTGCCCCCGTGCCCGTGTACGTCACGTGGCAGGTCTCGCAGTTGTTCAGCTTGCCCGGGAAGTCCATGCGCCGGAAGTCGAGCAACTGGATCACGCCGCTGCTGGCGCGGTCACGCGCGTCCTGGAACGGCATCACCCGTTCGCGGCCGGCGTGGATGCCGTGGATCATTTCCTTGAAGTTGTTGGTCGTCACCGGGAACTTCAGCGCCGCGTTCGGGAGCGTCTTGTCGAAGCCCCAGTCGGTGAGGATCTTGGTCTCGGCGAGATTGAAGTTCCAGGTATTCACCAAGCTGTCCGCAATGCCGCGACCGCTGGTCGCCAGGCCCGGCACGTGGCAGGCCACGCAGACCTGGGTCTCGTAGACGCGGTTGCCGCCGTGCCCTTCGAACCACTCGTGGCAGCCCGCGCACTTGTTGGCGTCGACCACCGTGCGGCGCACTGCATCACCCGTGACGGCCCGAATCACCGAGATCGCATGGCGGGCGTTCGGCGTGGCCGGCGAGGCCGGCGGCGTGACTTGCGTGTAGTACCCCTGCAAGGCTACCGCGCGCAACTTCGCGCCGACCGGATAGGTCCATTGGCCGCTGCCCTTGATGGTGGCGGTGTAGTAACCCGGGCTGGCCGCCGATGGCACCATGGCTCCGTTGGCGGCGTTGGCGGTATTCAGCAAGCTCGCCACCGAGACGCTGCGCGGCTGCGCCGAAGTGCGGCCCGGGCCCATGTTGTTGTAGTCGACTGGCGACGCGATGCCGTCCTGGCTCATCGCGTACGGCAGCAGGAAGCTCGGGCCACCGGTGAAGCCGGTGAGCGAGGCTGTCACGCCAGGGGCTGCATCGACGAGGGTCACGAGCGACTCGGTGCTGGACGGAGAAACCTTCTTCCAGATGCCGAATTCGATCGTCAGGTCGTTGGTCGTGCTGTTCACCGAGGCCGACTTGACTTCGTAGCGGAACGAGGCCAAGCCGTCGGAAATTTCCGGGTTGTTCTTGGTGATGTTTTCGGTGCGGTGCGAGATCTTGATGCCTTCTGGAGTGTGGCAATTCTTGCAACTGGAATCGTCGAGCGCCGCGCCGCCGCGGTGGCCGCTGCTGGGCAGCGAGTCGGCGGCGTAAACGACATCCATCTTGTCGCCCAGCGTGGAGCCGGTGCCGGTATCCCACTTGATGCCGTCGTGGCAGGCACCGCAGGACTGGCGGCTGGGGATCTGGTTGAAGTTGTTGGCCGTGGTGGCCTCGCTGCCACCGTGGCAGGTGGTGCACATCTTCTGGCCTTCGCCGAGCTTGGAGAAGCCCTTGTTGTTGAACGCCAAGCCAGCGTAGTGGTAGTTCTGCTTCACGAGGGTGTGGCCCTGGTGGATCTTGTGGATCATGGTCACGAAATTGCCCGAGACTTCGCCGTCGGCGATATTCGTGCCGTCGTAAGTGCGAGTGGGAGTGTTATTGGAAAGATTGTTGTCATATCGGTACGTGGTGATACCGGTGATGGGGTCGACCGATGGAACCTCCACGAGCGCCGGGAAGCTGATCGCCGAGGCCGTGGCCGTGGATGTCAGCTTCGGGTAGCCGTAGGCGCGCTGGTCGGTGTGGCAGACCACGCAATAACGGACTTCCACCCGTGCGCTGCCGCCGTGGAAGGCGAGCTTGCCGTGGCAGACGTTGCAGTTGTCGATCGACACGTCCTCACGCGTCAATTCCGCGGCCGTCAGCACCTTGCCGGTGGCCGGGATGAAGTCATGGGTGACGTTGACGGGGTTGGCCATATTCACGGCCGGGGTCACCTGCGCGCCGGTCGGCGTATTCGAGCCCGTGCCGGGTGCCGCGCCGCCGATCTGGATCGTCAGACGGTGAGGCAGGTCGGGCGCCCAGGTGAGGTCACCCAGGTCTTCCTTGCGGTTGTTGCCGCTGTAGGTGAAGCCGTCGACGACGGCCTTGGTGCCGGGAACGTCGCGGTAGAAGGTGTATTTGTAGGTGCCTGGCTTGCCGCTCACCGCTTCCAGCTTGCCCTGGTTGTCGGTGCTGGGGCGGCCGGCCGTCAGTGCGCCCGTCGTGCTGTTGACGCTGGTGACGATGTAGCTCACCCAAGTGGCCGGCCGGCTGTCGGTGCGCGGCATCAGCTTGGCGACTGCGAACGCCAGGTTCGGGTAGCTGCCCACCGTGGCGGTGGCACCCTTGGTCTGCAGTTTCTCGAAGCCCTCGACCGGACGCCCCTGATTGTCGACAACCGTGAATTCGACGACCGGCGGGCTGGCGATGGTGACGCTGCTGACGGTGGCAGCGAAATTGGAGTTCTCCCATTCCTCGGGCGCAATCACGCCGAGGATGACCGATGAACCGGCGCCGCCTGCCCCGGGGGGGCCGGAGGGACCGGCGGGGCCGGCAGGACCCGCTGCGCCTGGGGGCCCGGCCGGACCGGGGTCTCCATCGTCACCGCCGCAGCCTGTCAAGGCCAGCAGCGCGATCAGGGACGCCGCCAACAGGCCGCGCCACGGTTGCAGACTCATTCTTGCCATTTTTGCCCCTTGCGTCGTTTCGAGAGCCACCGGAGATGGACCCGTTCCCCACCAGATCTAACTGAGCCGCGCCTTCGGCGTGCTGGCTCTTGAAAGATCTTGTCCTTCCGGCCGGCATGCTCCCGCCAACAGGGGCCGCAACGCAAGAGGGTTTGGACCTGCAAACCCGGAAGGACTTGAGTTAGATCAAGTTGCCGCCGGACCGCAGCCGTCATGAGCGGGCGCACGATGCGGGCCGGGGTATCGAGCCCGGGGTTGCCGCGCCGCCTGCGTGATGACACGCGGCCCTCGGAGTTGTCCGCGCAAGCCGCCTGCATGCTTCTTGAGACAGGTCAAGCCGTGACGTTGCCAAGGGCGTAGCTTGCGCTTCGCACTGGCCACCAGGCTTGCGGGGAACCATGAACGCCGAAAAGCAGACTCAAAGCGGCCGCCACGCCATCGTCGCGCGGCAGGACTTTTCAGACGTCACCTACCTGCTCGAGATCGAGCACCCGATGATGGCCAAGGCGGCGCGACCCGGGCAGTTCGTCATCGTGATGTCGCACGAACACGGGGAGCGCATCCCGCTCACGCTGGCCGACTTCGACGCCGCCAAGGGCACCGTCACGCTGGTCATCCAGGCGGTGGGCAAGACCACGCAGGAAATGCAGCGCGACTGCCAGGTGGGCAGCACGCTGTATGCGCTGGTCGGTCCGATGGGCGTGCCCAGCCACATCGGCAAGGCGCGCAAGGTGGTGTGCGTGGGCGGCGGCCTGGGCGTGGCGCCGGTGTACCCGCAGGCGCGGGCCTGGAAGGACAGCGGCGCCTATGTCGTGGGCGTCATCGGATTCCGCAACAAGGACCTGATGTTCTGGCGCGACAAGTTCGCCGCCGTCTGCGACGAACTCATCGTCTGCACCGACGACGGCTCGGCGGGCCTGCACGGCCGCGTCACCGCCGGCCTGGAGCAGGCCATCGCCCAGCACCCGGACATCGAGGAGGTGGTGGCCATCGGCCCGCCGGTGATGATGAAAGGCTGCGCCGAGGTGACACGGCCGCACGGCATCCGCACCGTGGTGAGCCTGAACCCGGTCATGGTCGACGGCACCGGCATGTGCGGCGGCTGCCGCGTGAAGATCGGCGAACAGGTCAAGTTCGCCTGTGTCGACGGCCCCGACTTCGACGGCCACCTGGTCGACTTCGAGGACCTCACCGCGCGCCTGGTGCGCTACAAGCGCGCCGAGAACGAAGCCCTGCAGACCTGGAAGGACGGTTGCCGCATCCGCACCGCCGCCGAATCGTCGGCCGTGCCGCCGCCACCGATGGCCCTGGACCAGCCGTCGACCGACGCCTAGGAGAACCGGCATGGCCACCAAGCCCAAGAAGAAGACCATCCGCAGCATCCCGCAGGAGCGCACGCCGATGCCGGAGCAGGAGCCGCTGGTCCGCGCGCGCAATTTCGAGGAGGTGGCGCTGGGCTACCGCGTCGAGGAAGCACTCGTCGAGGCCGAGCGCTGCCTGCAGTGCGCCGACGAACCCTGCGTGCGCGGCTGCCCGGTGGGCATCGACATTCCCGGCTTCATTCAGAAGATCACCGAGAAGCACTATCACGGCGCCTACGACATCATCACCGACACCAATCTGCTGCCTTCGGTGTGCGGCCGCGTGTGCCCGCAGGAGAACCAGTGCGAAGGCGTGTGCACGGTGGGCCAGCCCGACACGAAACTGGAGCCGGTGGCCATCGGCCGGCTGGAGCGCTTCATCGGCGACACCGCCATCCGCGAAGGCTGGGCCAACGTGCCCTATATCGAACCCAACGGACTGCGCGTGGGCATCGTCGGTGCCGGCCCGGCCGGGCTGGCCTGCGCCGCGGACATGGCCAAGGCCGGCTGCGAGGTGGTGGTCTACGAGGCCTTCCACCAGCCCGGCGGCGTGCTCAAGTACGGCATCCCCGACTTCCGGCTGCCCAACGACACCGTCGACGCCGAGATCCGCAAGGTCGAGGCCCTGGGCGTGCGCTTCGAATGCAACACGCTGGTCGGGCGCCTGTTCACCATCGAGCAGATGCGCACCGAGATGGGCTTCGACGCCGTGTTCATCGGCACCGGCGCCGGCTACCCCAGCTTCATGGGCATCCCGGGCGAGTCGCTCAACGGCGTGCTCTCGGCCAACGAACTGCTGACGCGCTGCAACCTGCTGCGCGCGCGCGACTTCCCCAACTTCGACACGCCGCTGCAGCCCGGCAAGCACGTGGCCGTCATCGGCGCCGGCAATACCGCGATGGACGCGCTGCGCGTCTCGCTGCGCCTGGGTGCCGAATCCGTGCACTGCATCTACCGCCGCAGCAAGACCGAGGCACCGGCGCGGGCCGAGGAGATCCACCACGCCGAACAGGAAGGCGTGGACTTCAACTGGCTCACGAGCCCGATCGAGATCCTGGCCGACGCGCAGGGCAGCGTGCGTGCGCTGCGCTGCGTGCGCATGGAACTGGGCGAGCCCGACGCCTCGGGCCGGCGCAAGCCGGTGCCGGTGCCGGGCAGCGAATTCGAATTCGAGTGCGACATGGTGGTGTTCGCCATCGGCACCAATGCCAACCCGATCCTCGGCCAGACCTGCAAGCTGGGCCTGGACAAGCGCGGCTATATCGCCACCGACGACACCCTGGCCACGTCCATCGTCGGCGTGTGGGCCGGCGGCGACATCGTCACCGGTGCGGCCACCGTGATCCGCGCCATGGGGGCCGGCCGCCAGGCCGCGCGCGCCATGAAGGCCTGGCTGGGCCTGCGCGACAGCGACGCCGTCTACGAGGGCGATGCGGCCGACACCTTGTTTGGCATCCACCGCGCCGAGCACGGCCCGGCGCGTGTGCGCCTGGGCTGAACCCCGACCACGAGACAAGACACAACCATGAACGACACCGCCCTGCTCGACCGGCCCGAGACCCTGGCCAGCACCAAGCCGGCCCTGGAACTGGCCGAGCACATCGTCGAGGTCATCAGCGATTCCGGCGAAGGTGCGCAGCGCTGCGGCCAGAGCCTGGCGGCGATTGCCGCGCGCAGCGGCAACGGCATCTGGACGGTGGAGATCATCCCCGCCGAAATCCAGCCGCCGGCACGCAGCGTGGCCGGGGCCAGCGGCATCCGCATCCGCATCGGCGCCGGCCGCATCACCAACGGCGGCGACCAGACCGACCTGGTGATGGCCTTCAACGAGCAGGTGCTGCTGGGCCGCGTGCGCGCCGGCGAACTGAAGCCCGGCGCCACCATCATGCTGGAAAGCATCTGGCGCGAGCACAAGGACCCGAAGATCGTCGCTTCTTATCTGGAGACCGTGCAGTCGCTGCAGGCCGACGGCTACCGCGTGGTGGAAATGCCGCTGGAACGCGAATGCCGCGCGCTCATGAACGACCCGCGACGCGGCAAGAATATGTTCGTGCTGGGCACGCTGTGCAGCATCTACAGCTTCAACCTGGACCTGGCGCGGGCGCAGATCGCGCAGATCTTCGGCAAGAAGGACGCCAAGGTGATTGCCACCAACGTGCGCCTCATGGAAGCCGGCTTCGACTGGGCCGAGCGCACGCTGGACTTCAAATTCCGCATCCCGGCGCAGCCGGTGGCCGAGCCGCAGGTGGTGGTCAGCGGCAACACCGCCATCGCCCTGGGCGTGCTGGCCTCGGGCATGGACATCTGCGCCATGTACCCCATCACGCCGGCCACTTCGGCTTCGCATTACCTCAGCGAATGCTTTGAACGCGTCGGCGGCCTCGTGCACCAGGCGGAGGACGAGATCGCTGCCTGCGCCTTCGCCATCGGCGCCTCCTACGCCGGCCGTTGCGCGGTGACCATCACTTCGGGGCCGGGTTATTCGCTCAAACAAGAGGGCATCGGGCTGGCGGTCATGGCCGAGATTCCGCTGGTCATCGTCAACGTGCAGCGCGGCGGCCCCAGCACCGGGCAGCCGACCAAGGTGGAGCAAGGCGACCTGCTCACCGCCATCTACGGCAGCCACGGCGACGCGCCGAAGGTGGTGCTGGCGGCCAGCGGCATCGAGGACTGCTTCTATTCCATGATCACGGCGCGCAAGATCGCCGAGACCTTCAACATGGTGGTAGTGGTGCTCTCCGACGCCAGCCTGTCCACCGCCCAGCAGCCCTTCCCGCGACCGCAGTTCAGCGAGGATTGGCTGGCACCACCCATCGACCAGACGCCGGTGCTCGAAGGCGCCAAGCCGTATGACTGGGACCCGGTCACAGGCATCGCGCGGCGCTTCATCCCGGGGCAGCCCGGCGGCATGCACACCATCACCGGCCTGGCGCACGACCGCAACAGCAAGGTGGCCTACGACCCGTCGATCAACGAAGAAGGCCTGCGTGCGCGCAGCCTCAAGCTGGCGGCCTTGCAGAAGACGTTGAAGGCGCCGCCGGTGTACGGTGCGCCCGAAGGCGAGTTGCTGCTGGTGGGCTGGGGCGGCACGCAGGGCGCCATCGAGGAAGCGGTGGACCGGCTGCGCGCACAAGGGCTGGCGGTGTCGTCCATGCACCTGCGCTTCATCCAGCCGCTGCCTTCGGGCATCCGCGAGATCCTGCAGCGTTTCGAGCGGGTGATGACGATCGAGGGCAACTGGTCCGACAGCCTGAAGGACGAACTCATCGACGAAGACAACCGCCGCTATTCGGCGCTGGCCATGATGCTGCGTTCACGCTACCTCGTCGACGTGGACTGCTGGAGCGAAGCGCGCGGCCAGCCCATCAAGCCCGGCAGCGTGGTCGACGTGGCGCTGGCGAAGATGAAGTCGCAGTCGAAGAAGAACAAGGGCTGAAGGAGACACGCGATGGGATCCGCACTCAACCAGAACATCATCCGCATCCACGAGGAGCACCACGCGCTGGAGGACTACCAGAGCGGCGTGCCGCGCTGGTGCACCGGCTGCGGCGACAACGCCATCCTGGCCGCCGTGCAGCGCCTGTGCCGCGACGAGAACCTGGCGCCCGAACGCACGGTGTTCGTGTCGGGCATCGGCTGTTCCAGCCGCTTCCCGCACTATATGAAGACCTACGGCTTCCACGGCATCCACGGCCGAGCCTTTCCGCTGGCCGAGGGCGTGAAGATGGCCCGGCCCGACCTGAACGTATTCGTGAATACCGGCGACGGCGACTGTTGCAGCATCGGCGCGGCGCACTGGATCCACGCCATCCGCTACAACATGAACCTCACGGTCATCCTGCACGACAACCACGTCTACGGGCTGACCAAGAAGCAGGCCTCGCCGACCTCGCCGATGGGCTTCAAGAGCAACACCACGCCGCGCGGCGCGGTGCTCGAGCCGCTGAACCCGCTGCTGGTGTCGCTGGGCGTGGCCAATGCCTCGTTCATCGCCCAAGGCGTGGACTGGATGCCCGAGCAGCTGTACGACATCATCCACAAGGCCTTCAAGCACCGCGGCTTCTCGTTCGTGCGCGTCATCCAGCGCTGCCCGGAATTCCTGCCCAAGATGTTCGAACCCTGGCTGCACGACCCAGGCAAGACGCTGCTGCTGACGCACGCCCATGGGCTGCAGCCCAGTGCCGAAGTCAGCCGCGTCTACCGCAACCAGCGTGAACACGACCCGCTGGACATCGACACCGCGCGCGAGATCGCGTCCTGCGAAGACCCCATTCCCGTGGGCATCCTGTACCACAACCCCGCCGTGCCCTGCTACGAGGACCGGCGCCACGCCGGCGCGCCGCGCTCGCCCGAACTCACGCGCGCCGGGCTCGACGCCGAGCTCGACAAATATACGATCTGGCCCGAACAAGACACGCAGCCGGCGCAACCTGCCTGATCGCGCCCCCGCCGCACTCAGAACCGAGACGACCGTGATGGACATGGCCACGCAACACCCCGACCAGGGGCTCTTCCACCTCACCGGCCAGCGCACCGGGGCCGGATTCTCGGCGGTCGATATCGGCACGCTGCGGCCCGCGTTGCTGGCCGCCTACGGCGACCTGAACCGGCTGCGCCACGACTATCCTTTGGTGCTGCTGGAAGCGCACGACGCGGAGGGCTTTGCCGTCACGCTGTCGACGCTGGTCAACCGGCTGGCGCTGGAATTGGCACCCCGCGGCGCCGAGGGCGAACGCCTGCGTAGGCATCTGCTGCGCCTGGAGCGTGAGATCCGCGGCGCGGTGGCTGCGGGCGCACAAGGCGAGCTGTCGACACTGTGGGCCGAAGCGGCCGCGCGCCTGGGCGCCGAAGCCGAGGCCCGCGCCGACATCACGGCCGGGCCCGTGCTGGCCCAGGCGGCCGCGTCGCTGAAGGTCGACGGCGTGGTGGCGGGCTGCGACGCCCAACTGCCGGCGCGCCTGATCACCCAGGCCTGGCGCCATGCGCAGGCGCGCAAGGCCAGCGAATTCCGCGCCATGGTCGACGCGCTGATGCGCAGCCTCTCGGACATCCGGCGTGCCGCCTGGGCCCATTCGCAGGCCGGTCGCAAGCCGCAGGCCTTGCGCGCGGCGGTGGGCGGCAGCCACGCCGACATCTTCGACTTTGCCGCCATGTCGCGCCTGGTGGCGCGCGGCGCGCCGAAGGACGAACTGCCGCCGGCGCGGCGCCAGCGCATCGAATGGGCCTTGTCGACACTGTCCAACCAGGTCTTCTATCCGTCCCTGCATGGCGGCGGGGCCGACGCCGGGCCCGCCGGTTTCGCTTTCGACAGCTGCGCCGCCGCCATGGAGGCCTTCCGCAGCCGATTGCCCAAGGTGGCTGAACTGGTGAAGGCCATCGCAGTGGCCGAGCTCGAGGTGGCGGGCCGCTATGTGGAAAGCGAGCACGACCCGGTGTTCGATCACTACGACGAACATTCGCTGACCGCCGAGGACCTGGCGCTGCTGCCCGACTACCTGGTGTGCATCCCGCCCGAGCACAACGACGCGCCCGAAAATGCAGCGCTGCTGGACATGCTCTCTTCGGCCATGCCGGTGAAGGTGCTGGTGCAGGTGTCCGACCTGCTGGAAGAAGCGTCCATCGGTGCCGGCCACTTTGCCTTCGGCGTGCGCAGCGCCCGCCTGGCGACCACCGCCATGGGGCTGGGCGGCATGTTCGTGATGCAGTGCGCCAGCTCGGCGCTGTATGCGCAGCGCGACCGCATCGCGCGCGGCCTGGCCTGCCGCGGGCCAGCGCTGTTCACTGTCTTCGCCGGTTCGCCCGCACCGGCCGCCGGCCTGCCGCCTTACCTGAGTGCTGCGGCCGCCGTGGAGTCGCGCGCCTTCCCCACCTTCAGCTACGACGCCGCGGCCGGCGGCAACTGGGCCGAGCGCTTTTCGCTACAGGGCAACCGGGCGCCTGAAGAAGACTGGCCGACGGAGCCCTTCGAGTACGCCGACGAAGCCTTGCAGCGCGTGGTGGAACCGGTGCCCTTCACGTATGCCGATTTCGCGCTGTGCGACCGCCGCCATGCGGACCACTTTGCGGCGGTGCCGCTCGAACGCTGGCATGCCGGCATGCTGCCGGCGGCCGACTGGCTGGCGTTGGCAGAGGCCGACGCCGCACGGCGCGTGCCCTACCTGCTGGCCGTGGACGGCGAAGAGCGCCTGCACCGCGTGCTGGTCGACGCGAAGATGATGCAGGCCACCCGGCGCTGCCAACTGCTGTGGCACCGGCTGCAGGAACATGCCGGCATCCACGATTCGCATGCCGAACGGCTGCTGGCGCAGGAGCGCGCCGAGCGGGCCGCTGCGCCGGCGACAGAGGCCGCACCGGCCGCTGCGACGCCCGCCCCGGCGGCGGCTGCATCTACGGTTGCATCTACGGCTGCATCAACGGCTGCATCAACGGCTGAAGCGCCGGCCACGGCCGAAGCCCCGGCCGAGCGCCCGCCCTCGGACGAGGCCTGGATCGAAACCTCGCGCTGTCCGAGCTGCAACGAGTGCCAGCTCATCAACGACCGCATGTTTGCCTACAACGACAACAAGCAGGCCTATATCAAGGACATCCTTGCCGGCACCTACCGGCAGATGGTCGAGGCTGCCGAGTCCTGCCAGGTGGCGATCATCCACCCCGGCAAGCCGCGCAATCCGGACGAGCCCGGCCTGGCCGAACTGATAGCGCGCGCACAGCCCTTCCTGTAGCGAGCGCATAGACGGCCCGTCGCGCAGGATTTCCATGGAGTCGACATGACACTGAATGCATTTCTGCGCTGCTGGCCCTTTGCACTGGTCGCCGCCCTGCCCGCCTGGGCCGCACCAGACACCACCCCTGAAAAGCTGTTGGCCGAATACACCGCGAAGGCCGGCGGGCCGGCCTCGCCCGAACGCGGCCAGAAGCTCTACAACACCAACTTCGGCCGTGATCTCGGCTTGAGTTGCGCCTCGTGCCACAGCGACAACCCCACCAAGGGTGGCACACACGAGTTGACCGAGAAGCGCATCGCCCCGCTGGCGCCGGCGGCCAACGCCAAGCGCTTCACCGACCGCACTGCGGTGGAACTGAATTTCCGCATGAATTGCAAGGACGTGGTCGGCCGCGAGTGCACCGCAGCCGAGAAGGCCGACGTGCTGAGCTGGCTGCTGTCGCTCAAGCCCTGAGGGCGGCCCGCGCCCCGGGCGCAGCGACGATGCGCTTGAGCTTGCCGCTGTGCCCCAGCGGCAAGCTGTCTACCCGCTCCGCCGTGATGCGCAGGTCTTGGGCCCCCTGTGCGGCGGCGAAATCGGCCAGCAACTGGCGGCAATGCGCCTGCGCCGCCGCCGTGTCGGGCGCGCAGGGACCCAGCAGCAAGTGCAGATCGCTCGCGCCGGTTTGCCGCAACTGGAAATCGAAAACGCCGGCCTCGTCCTCGAGCACCGTGCTCAGCGCCAGCGGCAGCAGCGTCACCGGCGCGCCGTCACGTCCCGCGACCACCAGCATGTCGTCGCAGCGGCCCTGCACCTGAATCACCGGCAGCGCCGAACCGCAGGGGCAGCGCTCGCCGCCGAGCACGATACGGTCTCCGATGTCGAAGCGGATCAACGGCTGCAGGTGGTTGGCCAGGTTGGTCAGCAGCGTGGTGTGCGAGAGCTTGCCCGCCGCCACCGGCCGGTGCTGGGCGTCCACCGGCTCCAGGATCACCCAGTCGGCATTCACGTGCAGCCGCCGGTGCGCGCACTCCCAGGCGATGGGCAGGAATTCCGAAGCCCCGTAGCTGTTGCGCAATTCGGCCCCGAAGGCCTGCGTGATGCGCGCGCGCATGGCCGGCGACAGCGTCTCGCCGCCGGTCCAGACCTCCTGCGGGCGGCAACGCAGGCGGCCGCACTGCGCTTCGCCGGCCAGCATCACGGCCGCTGTCGGGTAGGTGGCGAGCACGGTGGGGGCAAAGGCGTCGAGCTCTGCCACCAGCGCGGGCGTGGGCTGCAGGATCGAGAAACAGCGCCAGTTCCGCCGCAGCCACGGCTGCAGCGCGCACAGCCGCCGCACCGAGACGACGCTGGCGAAGTGGCCGCCGATCGCGCCCACGAAGGCGCAGCGTTCGCTCAAGCCCAGCGGGTCGAAAAAGCGTGCCCAGGGCCTTGGCGCGTGGCGCCGGGTGGCTTCCAGCGCGTCGTAGATGGCCATCGCGGCTTCGTCGTGCACGAACAGGCCCGGCTGCCCGGTGCTGCCTGAACTCTCCCAGGCCCAGCAGCCGCCCTGGTGAGCCTGGCCGATGAGAGCAGGGTTGGCGCAGAACTCGCGCAGGCCCTCCAGCGTGATGCCGGGCTCGGTCAGCGTGTCGGCAAAATGCGCCATGAGCAGGCCCTTGCCCATCACCGGCAAGGCCTCCAGCGGCAGGCTCGACAGGTCGCGCCCGTAGAGCAGGCGGTGGTACAGAGCCGCCCCTTGCGCCGCCTGCAGCAGGCGCAACAGGCGGCGGTGCTGCAAGTCCGCGATCTCGTCGGCCGACACGCGCGTGGCGGACAGCACCTCGAACAGCGCTGCTCCCGGCACCGGGCGTTCGGCGGCGGCGAACGGTCCCGGTGTCATCACGGCATTCAGTCGACGCAGCGCACGCGGACGTAGTCGCCCGGAGCGCCGCACAGCGCCGCGCGGGCCGGGATCGGCCGCGCCGGCTGCAGCGGTGAAGAGCGCACGGCCAGCCACTCGTGCCAAGCCGGCCACCACGAGCCTTCGTGGCGGGGGGCCTGCCGCAGCCAGCGCCCGGGCGAAGTCCACTCGCCGTGCGACCGACGCGAGTCGATCTGGTAGCTGCGATTGGCGTGCCCCGGCTCCGACACGATGCCGGCGTTATGGCCGCCGCTGGTAAGCACGAACGTGATCTCGGCGTCGCACAGGTGGTGCAGCTTGTAGACCGAGCGCCAGGGCGAGACGTGGTCGCGCTCCGTGCCCACCAGGAAAACCGGCACTTCGATGTCGCTCAGCGACACGGCCTGGCCGTCCACCTCGTAGGCGCTGTTGGCGAGCTGGTTCTTCAGATACAGCGCCACCAGGTATTCGTGGTGCATGCGCGCCGGCATGCGCGTGATGTCGGCATTCCAGGCCATGAGGTCGTTGCGCTTCTCGCGCTCGCCCATCAGGTATTCGCGCATGCGGCGCGTCCACACCAGGTCGCGCGAGTGCAGGAACTGGAACGAGCCCGCCATCTGCTCGCCGGTGAGGTAACCCTTGCCGCGCGTGATGTTGTCGAGCAGCCCGACCTGGCTCTCGTCGATGAACAGTCCCAGTTCGCCGGGCTCTGAGAAGTCGGTCTGCGCAGCCAGCAACGTCATCGTCTTCAGCGGCGGCAGCCCTACGCCACCGGCCGCGGCGGCCACGCCGCCATGACGGCCGAGCGCGGCCGCGGCGATGGCCAGCAGCGTGCCGCCCAGGCAGTAGCCCATGGTGTGCACCGGCTGCGCCTTGCCGCCGAGTTGGCCGACCGCGCGCAGCGGCTCCAGCACGCCCAGGCGCAGGTAGTCGTCCATCGTCAGGTCGCGGTCGTCGGCGTCGGGGTTGCGCCACGACACCATGTACACGGTGTGCCCCTGCTGCACCAGGTAGCGCACCAGCGAGTTCTGCGGCGACAGGTCGAGGATGTAGTACTTCATGATCCAAGACGGAATCACCAGCACCGGTTCCGGATACACCTGCGCCGTCTGCGGTGCATAGCGGATGAGTTCGACCAGGTGGTTGCGCATCACCACCTGGCCCGGCGTCGCCGCCACGTCGCGGCCGACCTGGAAGCGCCCCGCCTCGGCCACCACTTCCGGGTCGGGCTGGCCGCTGGCGTCGCGCAGCCAGTTCATCGCCCCTTTCACCAGGTGCGCGCCACGGGACTCCACCGCATCCTGCAGCACCACCGGGTTGGTTGGCAGCCAGTTGGCCGGCGCCATGACCCCCAGCCACTGCTTGGCGAAGAATTTCGTGACCTCGGCGTGGTGCGCCGTCATGGTGGGCAGCACGGCAGCTTCGCGCCAGAAGGCCTCGGCGTTGCGGAAGCCGGCGCGGTAGGCGTTGAAGGGCCACGACGCCCAGGCCGGATGGCGGAAACGTGGGTCGTCGTCGGCGTCGCCGGCAGGCTCGGGCGGCACTTCCATGCCGGCCGCGGTGCGCCAGGTATCGCCGGCCAGTTGTGAGCCCAGGGCCACCAGTTCCATCTGGCGCCCCGGCGAAGCCGCCAGGTGCCAGGCCCAGTCGGCCCAGGCCAGCGACAAGGCCACTGGCGACAGCCCGCCCCACAGCGGTGCCGCATTGGCATGGAAGACGCGGTCGAGCCGCTGCGTGGGGGTTTCGGTGGCGAGCGCCCGCGACTCAGACCCGACGGGTGGCCGAAATTTCGTGTCCATGATGGTTTTCAGTCTAGGACGACACCCCGCAAACGAATTGATGCCGCGCAATGGCGGCCGGATTTCACGCCTTGCGCCCGCGCAGCAGCGCGTACACCGCCGGCACCACGAAAAGCGACAGCAGCGGCGCCGTGACCATGCCGCCGAGCATGGGCGCGGCGATGCGGCTCATCACCTCCGAACCGGTGCCGCTGGCCCAGACGATGGGCAGCAGGCCGGCCAGCAGCGTGGCCACCGTCATGGCCTTGGGGCGCACGCGCAGCACGGCGCCTTCGCGGATGGCGTCCTGCACCACGGCCAGCGTCGGCACCAAGCCGCGTGCCACGCGGTCTGCCAGCGCCTGCTTCAGGTAGTGCAGCATGATGACGCCGAACTCGGCGGCCACGCCGGCCAGCGCGATGAAGCCCACGCCGGTGGCGATCGACAGGTTGTAGCCCAGCGCCCACAGGAACCACACGCCGCCGGTCAGCGCCAGTGGCAGCGTGGCCATGATCAGCAGCGCCTCGTCGAAGCGCTGGAAGGTCATGAAGAGCAGCACGAAGATGACCAGCAGCGTGGCCGGCACCACGATCTTCAGTCGGGCATTGGCACGTTCCAGATATTCGAACTGGCCGGAATACGCGATGCTCATGCCGGGCTCCAGCGCCACGCCCTTGGCGACGGCGTCGCGCAGGTCGTTGGCCACCGCCGACAGGTCGCGCCCGCGCACGTCCACGTAGACCCAGCCCGAGGGCCGCGCGTTCTCGCTCTTCAGCATCGGCGGGCCGTCGCTGACCACCACCTTGGCCACCGTGCCGAGCGTGATCTGCTGGCCCGCCGGCGTATAGATGGGCAGTGTGGCCAGCCGCTCGGGCGTGTCGCGCCACTCGCGCGGGTAGCGCACATTGATCGGGAAGCGCGCCAGGCCCTCCACCGTCTCGGCCACGTTCTCGCCGCCGATGGCGCCCGAGACCACGGCCTGCACGTCGGCGATATTCAGGCCGTAGCGGGCGGCGGCGGAGCGGTCGATCAGCACGTCGAGATAGCGGCCGCCGGTGAGGCGCTCGGCCAGCGCCGACGAGACCCCCGGCACGGTCTTGGCTACCTGCTCCACCGCCAGCGCGGTGCGGTCGATGGCGGTCAGGTCGGCCCCCGTGACCTTGACGCCGATGGGGCTCTTGATGCCGGTGGCCAGCATGTCGATGCGGTTGCGGATCGGCGGCACCCACACGTTCGCCAGCCCGGGCACCTGCACCGCGCGGTCGAGTTCGTCCACCAGCTTGTCGGCCGTCATGCCGGGTCGCCACTGGTCCTGCGGCTTGAACTGGATCGTGGTTTCGAACATCTCCAGCGGTGCCGGGTCGGTGGCCGTCTCGGCGCGGCCGGCCTTGCCGAAAACGGTGGCGACTTCGGGCACGGTCTTGATCATGCGGTTGGTGAGCTGCAGCAGTTCGGTGGCCTTCTGCGCCGAAAGCCCCGGCAGCGCCGAAGGCATGTAGAGCAGGTCACCTTCATCGAGCCGCGGCAGGAATTCACCGCCCAGCCTGGACAGCGGCCACACGGTGCTGACCATCAGCACGAGCGCGATCGCCACCGTGGTCTTGGGCCAGCGCAGCACCCATTCCAGCGCCGGGCGGTAGAGGGTGATGAGGCCGCGCGTGATCGGGTTCTTCATCTCGTCGGGGATGCGGCCGCGGATCCAGTACCCCATCAACACCGGCACCAGCGTCACCGAGATGCCGGCGGCAGCCGCCATGGCATAGGTCTTGGTGTAGGCCAGCGGCCCGAACAGCCGCCCTTCCTGCGCCTCCAGCGTGAAGACCGGAATGAACGACAGCGTGATGATGAGCAGGCTGAAGAACAGCGCCGGCCCCACTTCCACCGCGGCGTCGGTGATGATCTTCCAGCGCGCTTCGCCGGCCAGCGTTTCGCCCGGGCGCGCGCGCTGCCAGGCTTCGATCTTGCGGTGCGCGTTCTCCGTCATCACCACCGCGCCGTCGACCATGGCGCCGATGGCGATGGCGATGCCGCCCAGCGACATGATGTTGGCGTTGATGCCCTGCCAGCGCATCACGAGGAACGCCGCCAGGATGCCCAGCGGCAGCGCCACGATGGACACCAGCGCCGAACGCAGGTGCCACAGGAAGAGCGCGCAGACCAGCGCCACCACGAGAAATTCTTCGACGAGCTTCTCGCTCAGGTGGCGGATGGCGCGTTCGATGAGCGCGCTGCGGTCGTAGGTGGTGACCACCTCCACGCCCGGCGGCAAGCTCTTCTGCAATTCGGCCAGCCGCGTCTTCACGGCGCGGATGGTTTCCTGCGCGTTCTTGCCCGAACGCAGTACGACGATGCCGCCAGTCACCTCACCCTCACCGTCGAGTTCGGCGATGCCGCGCCGCATCTCGGGGCCGACCTGCACCGTGGCCACGTCGCCCAGGCGCACGGGGATGCCGCCTCGCGCCACCAGCGGAATGGCGCGGAAATCGTCCAGCGTCTTCAGGTAGCCGCTGGCACGCACCATGTACTCGGCTTCCGCCAGCTCCAGCAGGCCGCCGCCGGTTTCCTGGTTGCCGGCCAGCAGCGCGTCGCGCACCATGGCCTGGGTGATGCCGTAGCCGGCCAGCTTCAGCGGGTCCAGCACCACCTGGTACTGGCGCACCATGCCGCCGACGGTGGCCACCTCGGCGACGTTGGGCAGCGCCTTCAGCTCGTATTTCAGGAACCAGTCCTGCAGCGCGCGCAACTGCGACAGATCCTGGCGTCCGCTGCGGTCGACCAGCGCGTACTGGAAGATCCAGCCCACGCCCGTGGCGTCCGGCCCCAGCGCGGGCTTGGCCGTGGCGGGCAGCCGGCCCTGCACCTGGTTCAGGTATTCGAGCACGCGCGAGCGCGCCCAGTACAGGTCGGTGCCGTCGTCGAAGATGATGTAGACGAAGCTGTCGCCGAAGAACGAGAAGCCGCGCACCGTCTTCGCCCCCGGCACCGACAACATGGTCGTGGCCAGCGGGTAGGTGACCTGGTTCTCGACGATCTGCGGCGCCTGGCCGGGGTAGCTGGTGCGGATGATGACCTGCACGTCCGAGAGGTCCGGCAGCGCGTCCACCGGCGTCGTACGCAGGCCCCACAGGCCGGCCGCAGTGAGGAAGACCGTGGCCAGCAGCACCAGGAAGCGGTTGGCCACCG
>JAABPT010000181.1 GCA_011391855.1 Burkholderiales bacterium | reverse complement strand
CCACTGGGCAAGGTGAAGACCGGCAGGCCCAACGACGTCACGGCAGCTTCCCAGCGCTGCTGCCAGGCCGGCGCGCTGGGCGCGGCGTCGGCGGCCAGCGTGCGTTCCAGCGTGTGGGCCAGACCGCGCTCGGCGCAGATGCGTTCCAGCTCGGCCACCACATCGGCGGCCAGCGCGTCGCGCGCGGCATTCGTGGTGGCACGCAGGTCCAGGCTGAAGCGGCAGCGCCCGGGCACGACGTTGATCGAACCACCCGGCACCTCCAGCAAGCCCACGGTGCCGACCACGTCGGGCACGGCGCCGGCACGCTTTTCCACGAACAAGGCCAGTTCGGCCACCGCGCAGGCAGCGTCGCGGCGGCGGTCCATCGGCGTGGTGCCAGCATGGCTGGCCTGGCCGACGACCTCCCCCAGGTAGCGCACGCTGCCGTTGATGCTGGTGACCACACCCAGCGGCAGGTCCAGTTCGTTCAATACCGGGCCTTGCTCGATGTGCACCTCGACGAAGCCGAGGTAGCGCGCGGGGTCGCGCTCGAGCGCATGGATCGCGTCCATCGTGGCCGGCAGGCCGGCGTCGCGCATGGCGTTTTTCATGCTCACGCCGTCGGCGTCGTGCTGGTCCAGCCAGGCCGGGTCGAAGTCGCCGGTGAGCGCGCCCGAGCCCAGGAAGGTGGCCTTGTAGCGCTGGCCTTCTTCTTCGGCAAAGCCCACCACCTCGATGCCGAACGGCAGCCTCCGCCCGGCGCGGTGCAGTTGGCGCACGGCGGCCATCGGCACCAGGATGCCGAGCCGGCCGTCGTATTTGCCGCCGTTGCGCACGGTGTCGAAGTGACTGCCGGTGAGCAGGCGCGGCGCCGCGGGGTTGCTGCCATGGTAGATGCCGACGACATTGCCTACGGCGTCGAGCGTCACCTCGTCGAAACCGCACTCACGCATCCAGGCCTGCAACTGCGAGGCCACCGCACAATGCGCCGCGGTGAGGTAGGTCACCGTGAGCTGGCCTTGTTCCTTGAAGCCGGGGTCGCGGTGCACGGCCAGCGCCTCGGCCCAGTCCCAGACCTGCTGGCCCTGCGCTGGCGTAACGCCGAACTTGTCATTCAGGCGGATTTCGGCGATGCGGTGGATGTTGCGCAGGCATTCGGCGAATTCGAAGTCGGGGTGGCCGGCCAGGCGCCGCTGGAAGGTGGCGATGATCTCGGCCTTCGCCAGACCCAATCCGTCCTTCTTCGGGTTTGGGCCACGCACGGCCAGGATGAACGGCCAGCCGAACTTGGCGTTGTAGTCGGCGTTCAGCCGCTGGATGAGCGCGAATTCCTCCGGCGTGCAGGCGGTGAGGCCGGCCTTGCCCTGCTCGTTGGTGCTCTCCGCCGTGAGCGTCTGGCTGACCATGGCCTTGCCGGCCAGTTCGGGGTGGGCGCGGATGAGTGCCAGCTGCGCTTCGCGACCCGCGTCGCGCACCGCAGTCACCAGCGCCAGTTTCAGCGCCGCCAGCGAGGCGAAGGGCCGCTGCGCCCAGGCCGCGGCGGCGATCCACGGCGAATGTTCGTAGGTGCCGTCCAGCAATACCGTGAATTCGGCCTGCATGGCGCGGTTGAGGGTGTCGAGTGTGAGCGTCATCGTCATTCCCAGACAAACGCAGTGGCGGGATCGAAGGGGTGTGCCTGCTTCCAGTGGCGCGCGATGTCGATGCGGCGGCACACCCACACCTGCTCGTGCGCCTGCACGTGGTCCAGGAAGCGCTGCAACGAAGCGATGCGCCCCGGCTTGCCGAGCAAGCGGCAGTGCATGCCGATGCTCATCATCTTCGGCCGGTCCAGGCCCTGCGGGTCGCCCTCGGCATAGAGCGCGTCGAAGGCGTCGCGCAGGTAGTGAAAGAAGTGGTCGCCGGTGTTGAAGCCCTGCGCCTGCACGAAGCGCATGTCGTTGGTGTCCAGCGCATACGGCACCACCAGGTGCGGTGCCAGGTGGCCGTCGGCCTTCTTCACCTGCAGCCAGAACGGCAGGTCGTCGCCGTAATAGTCGCTGTCGTATTCGTAGCCGCCCTGCTCGGCCACCAGGCGGCGGGTATTGGGGCTGTCGCGGCCGGTGTACCAGCCCACGGGCCAGGCGCCGCCGGTCAGTTCCTTGAGCAACGCGCTGGCCACGCCGATATGGCGCCGCTCGGTGGCCTCGGGCAGGTTCTGGTAGTGGATCCAGCGCAGGCCGTGGTTGGCGATCTCGTCGCCGCGCGCCATGAAAGTGGACACCAGTTCCGGGAAGCGCTCCAGCGCCGAGACGACACCGAATACCGTGAGCGGCAGGTCGCGCTGGTCGAATTCACGCAGGATGCGCCAGACGCCGGCGCGCGAGCCGTATTCGTACATCGACTCCATCGTCATGTGCCGGTTCTCGTAGGCCTGCGCGGTGACGAGCTCCGACAGGAAGGTCTCCGAAGTGGGGTCGCCGTGCAGCGGGCTGTTCTCGCCGCCCTCTTCGTAGTTCAGCACGAACTGCACGGCGATGCGGGCGCCGCCGGGCCAGCGCGCATGCGGCACCTGGCGGCCGTAGCCGCGCAGGTCGCGGGCGTAGGGAAGTGCGGGGTTCACGGGGTGGCTCATCGTGTCTTCAGTTCATGAGGGCCTGGGCCAGGTCCTGCACGCGCGGGTTCAGCCGCAGGTTGCGCTCGACATTGCCCAGGTGGGATTCCATCAGCTTCACCGCCGCGCGCACGTCGCGACGCTCCAGCGCGTCGACGATGGCCACGTGCTCGTCCTGCGAATGTTCCGCCGAATGCGATGACTGGTACATCAGGGCAATCAGCGAGCAGCGCGACAACAGGTCGGCCAGCAGCTGCGTCAGCACCTCGTTGCCGAGCATGCGCGCCAGCACGACGTGGAAGTCGCCCAGCAGCCGCGTGCGGCCGCTGACGTCGGTGCGCGCCACGGCTTCGCTCTCGTCGCGCAGATGGCGCCGCAGCTCGGCGATCTGCACTGGGGTGATGCGCGCGCACAGCTGCCGCACCATGGCCGCCTCGACCATGGCACGCACCTCGAAGACCTGGCGCGCCTCTTGCACGCTGGGCTGGGCGACGAAGGCCCCGCGCGCCGGCTCCAGCGTCACCAGGTGGTCGCGGCTGAGCTGGTTGAGCGCTTGCCGCACGAGGGTGCGCGAGACCTTGAAGATATCGGCGATCTGCTGCTCGGCCAGCTTGGTGCCCGGCATCAGCCGGCGTTCGACGATGGCCGTGGTGATGGATTCGACGATGCGGCGCGTGGTGTCCTCGTGCACCGGGGTCGTGCGCGGCGGTGCACCTTCGCGCAGCGTGCCCGCCCGCCGCGGGGGCGGCACGGCTTCGATGACCTTCAGGTTGGTTCGGCTCCGGGCCATGGTCTGCAGCCTATCAGGGGAAGAACGGGGTTGACGTGTATGCTGAAGTGTATACACTTTATTTCATCGCGCAACTGGAAACGCACCCATGGGACATCTCAGCACCCACGTCCTCGACACCGCCCATGGCCGCCCGGCGGCCGGCATGAATGTCACGCTGCAGCGGCTGGACGCCGACGGCGTCACGACACTGCGCCGCGTCGTGTTGAACGAAGACGGCCGCGCCGGTGGTGCGTTGCTCGAAGCCGCCGACATGGCCGTGGGCCGCTACCGGCTGCTGTTCGAGGTGGCGCCGTATTTCCGCGCCCTGGGCGTCGTGCTGCCCGAACCGGCCTTCATCGACACCGTGCAACTCGACTTCGGCATCGCCGACGCCGCGGGCCACTACCACGTGCCGCTGCTGGTGAGCCCCTGGAGCTACAGCACCTACCGCGGCAGCTGAACCGGAGACGCGCTTGGAAACCTACCTGCTCGACTGGGTCAACCTGCTGCTGCGCTGGACCCACGTCATCGTGGCCATCGCCTGGATCGGCTCGTCCTTCTACTTCGTCTTTCTCGACAGCAGCCTCACCAAACCCGAAGCGCCCGACCTCAAGGCCAAGGGCGTGGACGGCGAGCTGTGGGCCGTGCACGGCGGCGGCTTCTACCACCCGCAGAAATACATGGTGGCCCCGAAATCGCTGCCCGAACACCTGCACTGGTTCTACTGGGAAAGCTACAGCACCTGGCTCACCGGTTTTGCGTTGTTCACGGTGCTCTACCTGTTCAACGCCGGCAGCTTTCTCGTCGACAAGTCCGTCTTCGACTGGTCGCCCGCGGCCGCCATTGGCGCCTCGCTGGGCTTCCTGGCGGCGTTCTGGATCTTCTACGACCTCATCTGCCGCTGGGTGGGCGAGAAGAACGGCAAGGTGGGCGGCGACGCCATCGTCGGCGCACTGGTTTTCGTCTTCATTGCCGCGGCGTCGTGGCTGGCGTGCCAGCTTTTTGCCGGCCGCGCCGCGTTCCTGCTGGTGGGCGCGATGATCGCCACGGCAATGAGCGCCAATGTCTTCGTCTGGATCATCCCGGGTCAGCGCAAGGTGATCGCGCAGATGAAGGCCGGCCAGCCGGTGGACGCCATCCACGGCCAGCGCGCCAAGCAGCGCAGCGTGCACAACACCTATTTCACGCTGCCGGTGCTGGTGGCCATGCTGTCCAACCACTACGGCTGGCTCTACCAGGGCGCGCACAACTGGCTGGTGCTGGTGCTGTTGATGACCGC
>JAABPT010000180.1 GCA_011391855.1 Burkholderiales bacterium | reverse complement strand
GCGCGGTAGGGGTTGAACCACACGTGCAGCTCCAGGCCGCGGGCCTGCGCCTCGCCCACCCACCAGGCCAGCGGGTCCCAGGCCGGCACCGGGGCGCGGCCCTGCGCGCCGGTGAGGTATTCGCTCCAGGGCTCCAGCGCCGAAGGGTAGAAGGCGTCGCCCGCCGGCCGCACCTGCAGCACCAGCGCATTCAGGCCGATGGCCACGGCGCGGTCGAGCAGCGCCCGGGCCTCGGCACGTTGGGCCTCGGGCGGCAGGCCGGGCTGGCTGGGCCAGTCGATATGGGCCACCGTGGCCACCCAGGCCGCACGCAGTTCGCGTGGCTCGGGGGGTGGCAGCTCGATGGCCGCTGGCGGCGCGACGCTGGCTGTGGCCGCAGGGCCGGTTGCTGGGCCAGGCCTTGGCCCGATTTCGGCACAGGCGCCCAGCAGCATGAGCAGCAGCGCCACCGCGCCAGCCTGCAGTCGCGGCTTCACGGCAGCTTCACGGGGTGGGTCAGCACGTGCAACAGCGCTGCGGTTTCGGCGTCGGGCGCGCCGTCGTAGGGTTCGGGCCGGTAGCGCATCTGGAAATTCATCAGCACGCGCTGCGTCTGTTCGTCCATCTGCCCGGTCGCCTCCACCTGGTAGCCGTGCTGCGCCAGCGCACGCTGGAACCAGGCGGTGTCGGGCAGCAGCGCCTCGAAACGCTCGCGCTGCGCGGCCACGCGGCTCGCGTCGGGCCAGGGCGGGGTGATGCCCAGGTCGGCCAGGCGCTGCCAGGGGAAGGTCGGCCCCGGGTCCTCCTTGTACGCAGGCGACACCTCACCGTGGCCCAGGATGCGGTCGGGACGGATCCGGTGGCGTTGCACGATGTCCTGCACCAGCGGGATCAGCGCCTGCAGCTGCGCCTCGGGGAACGGCTGGTAGACGCGCTGACCGTCGGGCCCGGGCTTGTAGCCGGGGTGCACGATCTCGATGCCGATGGAGCTGGCATTCAGCATGCGGTGGCCCTTCCACGCGCTGGGCCCGGAATGCCAGGCGCGCCGGCTCTCGTCGACGAGGCGGAAGATGCGCGGCGGTGTTTCGTCGCTCACCACGTAGTGCGCCGAGACCTCGTGCTCGGTGAGCACCTTCAGCGAGATCGGGAGGTCGGCCACCGTGTAGTGCAGGATCAGGAAGAGCACGCGGCTGTCCTGCCCCTTGGCGCTGCGGCTGGTGTCGATGGGCACGCCGCCAGAGGTGGTGGGCACCGGCGTGGCGCAGCCGGCCAGCAGCACCGCGAACAGCGCGGCGAAAAGTGCGGGGAAGCGTGCGGTGAGCAGCGCGGAGAACAGCGCGGCCAGCCGCCGGGCGATGGGTCGGTTCATGGTGTCGTGGCCGACGCCGCCATGCGGGCGGCGGCATGGTGGGCCGGCAAGCTGAGTCGCCGGACATCGGCGCCGGCCGGCAGGGCCGCGCGCAAGCCGTGTTCGACGATCGGGTGCAGGTCGAACACACGCCCGGCCAACGCCAGCGGCAGCGTGCCGAAGCGCTGCTGCATGGCCAGCGCAAGGCGGGCCAGTTCGGTGCCGGCGGCCTGCAACAGCGCCAGCGCCACCGGGTCTTCGTCGGCGGTGGCGGCAGCGGCCACGGCCAGCGCCAGCCGACCCATTTCGCCGCGCGCGGCGCCCGGGCCGCTGTAGACCCACCGCCGCGTCTGTGCCCAGTCGCTGCCCCCGATGTGGTCGAAGACATGGCGGGCCAGCGGCGAGCGGCGCCAGGCGCCGGGTTCGGCGTCCTCGGCACGCCAGATCACCCGTAGCGCGCGGCGCGCGATCCAGTGGCCGCCACCGGCGTCGTCGATCACCGCGCCGCGGCCGCCGGCGCGGTGCATGCGGCCCTGCGCGTCGACGAAAGCAGCGATGGAACCGGTGCCCGCAACCAGCACCACGCCGGCGCCGGGCGCAAAGGCGCTGCGGCAGACCAGTTCGATGTCGGTCAGCGCCTGCACGGCGGCCGCGGGGGTGCCCAGCGCCGCTGCTGCCAGGTCGCGCAGCAGCGGCGCCTGTGCAGCCTCGAAACCGGTGATGCCGGCAACCACGCGGCCGGCCCCGCCCAGCGGGGTGATCGCCGCCGCAATGTCGCGCAGCGCCGCGGCCACGGCGTCGCGGCCGGCGGCGCTGTCGAGCTGCAGGCCGGAGATCGGCGCCACGCGGCCTTCGCCGCGCAGGCCACCGTCGGGGCCGGCGAGCGCCCAGCGCGTCTGCGTGCCACCGGCGTCCAGGCCCAGGCCGGCGCAGGGCGCGGCGGTGGCTGGCGGGGTCGCATCGCTCATGCCCCACATTGTCGCGGCCGCGCGAGAACCTGCCACCCGCCGTGCAGCAGGCCTTGCAGCAGGCTGGCGATCCTTGAACGCCCCGCGAGGGCTGCCGCAACCCGGGGTGCGGCGACGCCCGCCTCAGCGCTGCTCGAGCGGGTCGCCGAATCCACCCTGGCCGCCGGCCCGTGTCCCGGCGTCCTGCAGCGCCAGCCAGGCCAGCACGGCCAGCGGCGCCGTCTCGGCGCGCAGCACGCGCGGACCGAGATCGGTGCCCACGAATCCGGCGGCGCGCGCTGCCGCTTCCTCGGCCAGCGCGAGCCCGCCCTCGGGGCCGCTGAGCGTGCACAGCGCCTGGCCGGGCGCCAGCGCGGCCGCCCGCTGCGGCAAGGGGCGGGCTTCGGGGTCCAGGCTCAGCAGCAGGCGCAGGCCGGTCGGTGCCAGCGGCAGCCAGTCCACCAGCGTGCGCACCGGTTCCACCATGGGCACGCGGGCGCGTCCGCATTGTTCGCAGGCCGCCTGCGCCACCGCCTGCCAGTGCTGGCGCTTGCGCTCGGCGCGCTCTGCGGCCAGCCGCAGCACCGTGCGCTCGGTGAGCAGCGGCTGGATGCGCGCCACACCCAGCTCGGTGGCCTTCTCCACGAGCAGGTCCATGCGCTCGTTGGCTGGCATGCCCAGCGCCAGCGTCACTTCGCACCGCAGTTCGTTGGCCACCGCGACGGCGGCGGCCACCCGCACGCGCACCTCGCTGCGGCCGACCGAAAGCACGCCGGCCGGCCAGTCGCTGCCGCCGCCGTCGAACAGCACCAGGGTGTCGCCGGGCTGCACGCGGCGCACCTGGGCATGGCGCGCCGCACCCGGCGGCAACGCGAACTCGGCGCCGGCGACCAACGGCAGATCCACGAACAGGCGGATCGTCATGCGCCGGCCGCGGACTGGATGCGGGCAGGTTGCGGCGCCTGCAGAGCCGCCTCGACGGCCAGCGCCACGGCCGCCAGCTCGGCGTCGTGCCCGCCGTGCGCCGTGAGCATCAGCCCCACCGGCAGCTCGCCGGGCGCGTGGCAGGGCAGCGTGAAGGCGCAGCCGTCCAGGAAATTGGCGACGAAGGTATTGCGCAGCAGCAGGGCGTTGGCGCGGAAGAACGCTTCGTCGCTGGCCACCAGGTCGGCGATCGGCGGCGCGGTGATCGGCACCGTGGGGCACACGAGGGCGTCGAAGCCCTGCAGCCGCTGGCCGACGCGTTCGATCCATTCGCGGCGGCGCTGCTGCATCACGATGTAGTCGGCCGCGCTCACGCCTTCGCCCAGGGCGATGCGCGCCGCCACGCGCGGGTCGAACAACTCGCGCTGCGTGCGCATGGCCTCGCGGTGCACGGCGTAGGCCTCCACCGCCGAAAAGCCACCGGGGGCGTTGATCTGCACAATCTCGGCCAGCTCCGCCAGCGGCAGCTCGACGATCACCGCGCCGGCGCCGGCCAGCCGCTGCAGTGCCCGCTCGAAGGCGTGCGCCACGGCCGGCTCCAGCGCGTCGAGCACCAGGGTCTGCGGCAGCGCCAGGCGCAAGCCGCGCACCCCGCGCGGTGCCACCGGCAGCGGTGCGCCGGCCAGCACGGCGTCGACCACCAGGGTGTCGGCGACGCAGCGGGTCATGGCACACACCGTATCGAGCGTGAACGACAGCGGAAACGCGCCGGCCAGCGGCGTGCGGCGCTGCGTATTCTTGAAGCCGACCAGTCCGCACAGCGCCGCCGGGATGCGGATCGAGCCGCCGGTGTCCGACCCCAGCCCGGCCACCGCCAGACCCAGCGCCACCGACACCGCCGCGCCCGAAGAGGAACCCCCCGGGATGCGCGCCACCGTGCCGTCGGCCGGATTGCGCGGCGTGCCGAGATGCGGGTTGATGCCGACGCCCGAGAAGGCGAATTCGGTCATGTTGGTGCTGCCCAGGAGCGCCGCTCCGGCACCACGCAGCCGGGCCACGGCCGCCGCATCCTGCGTGGCTGGCGGCGCACCGCGGCGCAGCACCGAACCGGCCAGCGTGGTGTGGCCCTGGAAGTCGTACAAGTCCTTCACCGTCACCGGCAGGCCGGCCAGCGGCGGCAACGGCTCGCCGCGCGCGAGCCGCTCGTCGGCGGCGCGTGCGGCCGCCAGCGCTTCATCGGCCCAAAGGGCGGTGAAGACATGCTTCGCGGCGGGGCGGGCGGCTTCGGCCAGCAGGCGCTCGATCAGGGCCTGGTGGCTGCCCGGTTCGGTCAGCGTGGCCTGCAGGGTGTGGATGGGGGGCAGCATGGTGGGTTCTGGGTCAGGTTTGCCCTGGGTCCCTGGGCGAGGGAGGTCGGTCGTGGACGCCAGAGATTGTCCATGGCCAATGCCGCTCCCGCCCCCCACCGCC
>JAABPT010000179.1 GCA_011391855.1 Burkholderiales bacterium | reverse complement strand
CCTCGGGCAGGTGGCCCAGCACCTGCTGTTCGGGCTGGCCGAAGAAGGCCGACGCCGTCTGGTTGAGCTGCTGCACGCGCAAGGTGCGGCCGTCGAACAGCGCGATGGCCAGCGGCGCCGTCTCGATGACGCGCTGCAGCGACGCCTGCGCCTGCGCAATGCTGACCTCGGCCTGGCGCCGGCGCTCGATGTCCAGCAGGGCGATGGTCAATTCCGGCGCCCCGCCGCCGGCCGGCTGCCGCGTCAGCACGGCGTTGCCGACGACCCAGAACTGGCGTCCGTCGCGGGCCTTGAGCCGGCACTCGAAGGTCTCGGACTGGCCTTCCTGCAGGCGGTGCAGGTGGTCGGCACTGCGCAGCGGGTGGTCGGGCTCGGCGGTGGCCACGGTGCTGATCGGCTCACCCACGAAGTCGGCCAGTTCGCCGCCGAACATGCGCCGCGCCGAACGGTTCATCCACTCGATGCCGCGCTCGGACACAGTGACGATGCCCACCAGCACCGAATTGAGGATGGCACGCGTGCGCGCGGCCTGCGAGGCCAGCGATTCGCGCGCGCGGTAGCGCTCGTCGACGTCGACGAACGAGCAGATGAGGCCGGCCTCGTCGTCGCCGCTGTCGACCCGGCGCACGGCCAGCTGCACCCAGGTCAGGCCGCCGTCACGGCGGCGCAGCCGGCGTTCGCCGCTGTAACGGCCGTGCTCGCGCAGGCCCTGCGCCACCAGGGCCTCGAAGTCGACGCAGGCACGTGTGTCTTCGTACAGCTCGGCCGCGTCCAGCGTTTGGAGCTCGGACCCCGAATAGCCGGTGAGCCGCGCCATGGCCTGGTTGGCGCGCTCGATGCGCGGGCCGCGCTGGTAGACGATGCCCACGTCCGACAGGCTGAACATCAGCTCGCGGTCGCGCAGCAGTTTTTCCAGCTCGGCCTGCTGCGTCTTCAGCCGCGTGATGTCGGTGAGCACGGCCACGGCCTCGCTGGGTCCGCCTTCGGGCTGCGCGCGGCGCAGCGACAGCGAATACCAGCGCGTCGGCGCGCCCTCGCCTTCCAGCTGCAGCTCGCCGTCGTAGGCCTGCCCCTGGGCCAGTGCGGCCAGCGCCTCGCGCGCCCCGTCGGGCAGCCCCAGGCTGCGGCCGAAGATCTCTTCCAGCGAGGCGCCCGCGGCGGCCCCGGGCGCCAGGTCCAGCAAGCGCTCGAAGCGGCGGTTGCAGCGCACCAGCAGCGGCCCGCGCAGGTAGGCGATGCCGGCGGTGGAGCTGTCCAGGATGGTCGTCAGCTCGCGCAGCAGTTGCTCGTTGCGGCGTTGCGCCAGCTCCTGGTCGGTGATGTCCAGCGTGACCACCGAGGTGGTGCTGCGGCCGCCGGCCAGCGCGCCGGGTTCCACGCGCGTGAGCAGCCAGCGCGTGCCGAGTTCAGGGTGGCGCACGGCATAACGCACCTCCGTGCGCTCACCGGCGCGCAACGCCCGCTGCAGGCGCTCGAATTCGGGCAGCGATTCGGTCTCCACGAGTTCACGGCCGATGCCCAGCAGCGCACCGGAACCCCGAGGCCCGCCGCGGGCTTCGCCACGGCCGTTGCCGCGCCGTTCGGAGGTCTCGTCGGAAGACCCGCCGGCGTGCGGCCGCGACCCGGCTTCCGCACCCGGCGCGAGCCAGCCGCGCGCGGGGTCGTAGGTGGCCACGCCAACGCTGGCGGTGTCCATCAACATGCCCCGCTCCAGCTGCGCCAGGTCGCGCTCGTCCTCGGCGCTGCGGTCCTGCACCACGGCCATCACGCGGCGCTGCCCGTCGTCGCCCGCCCAGCACGCCAGCCGCGCCGACAGCCGGCGCCGCCGGCCGTCGGTCAAGACCACCAGGGCCTGGCTCTCGATCGGCACCGCGCCCGGCGTCAGGGCCGGCGACATGGCGCCCTGGCGCCAGGCCAGCAGCGCCTGCAGTTCCGGCGCGGCCTCGTCCAGCACCTCGGGCACTTGTTCGACCAGTGCCTCGAAGGCCGCGTTGCAGCGCACGATGAGACCGCGGGCGTCGTAGACGAGCATGCCGCTGCCGCTGAGCTCGAACCATTGCGCCAGTTCGTCCTGGGCGCGCCGCGCCTGTTCGCGGGCGGCCACCTCGGCGCTGCTGTCCTGCAGCAGCGTCAGCCACAGCGGCATGTCGCGTTCGCCCAGGTTGCTGACGGCCAGGCTGAACCAGCGCGCCTGCCCGAACGCGTCGACCAGCCGGCGGCGCAGCGGCGGCGCCGCCGCACCGCGCCGCGCCGCGGCAGCCAGGGCGGCGCGCTCCGCCAGGCTGCCGGCACGGTCCTCCGCGGGCTGCAGTTCGGTGGGATCGCGCCCGATCAACTGGTCGCGCGGCAGGCCCAGCAGCGTGACGTAGGCTTCATTGACGTCGAGCAGGCGGTAGCGTTCGTCCTGCAGCGTGGCCGGGATCGGCGAGCTCCACAGCGCCCGCAGCAGTTCGCGTGCCCGCGGCAGCTGGCGCTTGGCAGTGGAAGTCGGCAGCACCTGCCGGGCACCGGCCATCAGCCGTCGAGGTGGCGCGCCGCCTGCAGCGCCGACAGCACGGCGCCGTTGACCTCGGCGGCGCCGAGCAGCAGGCGTTCGGCACCTTCGCGGATGTCGACGAGCGACGCCTGTTCGATGGCCTGCACCAGTTGCAGATAGGGCAGGTAGGGTCCGCCCTGCCCCCGCAGCGCCTGCTGCACGGGTTCCGGCACCGGCACGTTGGCCAGCAGGGCGGGCAGGGGCTGCTCAAGCAGGCGGTCCAGCAGCGAGAACAGGCCGCATATGAACATCTCGCCGCCCATCGCGGCGTCGCCTTGGCCGCGCACCAGTTCCTCCATCAGCAAACCGCGCCGCACGGCGGCAAAGACCAGCGGACGCGCATTCGGCGACGCACCCGAATTCGCCAGCAGCAAGGCCAGCCAGCGCTTGAGCCGCTGCGTGCCCAGCAGCATCAGGGCCTGGCTCAGGGAATTGATCTCGACGGTGAGCCCGAAGACCGGCGAATTCAGCAGGCGCATCAGCTTGAAGGCCAGCGCCGGGTCGCGCTTGAGCACGGCCTCCAGGCGGCCCACCGGCTCGTCGCGGTCCACGCCCTGGATCAGCTGCAGGACGGCCTGCGTCTCGCCGCTGCGCTGGCTGCGGGCGCTGGCCGCCGGCAAGGGGTCTTCGAAAGGCCAGCCGACCACGGCCGTGACGCCGCGCTGGAAGGCGGCCTCGGCCGCCGCGCTGGTGGACACGTCGGCCTGCAGCGTGGCCACGCGACGCGCACCAGCGTCCGGCCCACCGGCGACACGGCGCTCCTCGCCAGCCACGACGAGCGCGTGGCCGAAGCAGGCCAGCACGGCCGGCGCCAGCGGCGCCAGCGGGCGCCCCTTGATGAGCAGCGGCGTGCCGGCGGCATGCAGTCGCTGCAGGGCCTGCGCGTGCACCGGATCGCCCGCCATGAAGGCCGGCACCTCGATCATCAACGCCGTGCCCAGGTCCTGGGCCAGGACGGCGCACAACAGCGCTTCGTCGGCCAGGTTCAGCGACAGCGGCGCCGTGGCGGCTGGCGGCCGGGTCGTTGCGGCCTGCCGCGTGCCCGGCGTCCGCGTCGGCTCGCCGCCGGCCACGCCGGGCCAGACCTCGGCCAGCGCGTACAACAGCGCCACCGCATCGGGAGCCGCGTTGCCGGGCGGCGCAAAGACGGTCAGCCGCGTCGCCACGACGCGGCGTTGGCGGTCGATGATGGGGCTGTAGCCCAGGGCCAGCTGGCCCAGCACGGGATGGTCTTGCATGGCGTGGTGTCCGCCCCGGCCGCGGGCCGGCAGCGGCTTCGACCCGGGACTTCAGCGCAGGTAGTCGAACAGCGACATTCGCTGCACGATGGAATAGGTCTTCAGGGCCGCATCGTAGCCGCTCTGCCGGTTCTGGAAGTCGGAGATGGCCTGCACCATGTCCAGGTCCTCGGCCTCGGAGCGTGCCTGCTGGGCGTCCAGCTTGTCCTGCGACACCCGGTCACTCAGCGCGTCGAGGCGATTGAGCGTCTCGCCGGTGCGTGTGCGCCAGATCGACAGGTTGGCGCTGCCGGCGTCGATCTCGCTCAGGCCGCGGCTCACCGTCTCCATCACCTCGGCATGACTGCGCCCGGGGGTCGTCAGCTCGTCCGCCAGGCGGTCCATCACGTCGAAGACCGACAAGGGCTGCCCCGGCGCCGCGGGGTCGTCGGCCTGCAGCCAGACGGCACGGCCGTCCACCGACAGCGGCGAGGCGGTCCCTGCCGCGGTATGGGCCTGGCCAGGGGTGCCGTTGAAGCCGACCCCGCCTGGGGCGTCGAGCAGCGGCGGGCCGTCGCTGCCCTGGCCGCCGAACAGGTAGCGGCCGTCGCTGTCGCGGCGGTTGGCCAGGGCGTGGAGGTCGGCGCGCAGGCCGCGCAGCAGCTCGCCCAGGCGGCCGCGGTCAGAGTCGTTCTGGGTGCTGTTGCCGGCGGAGACGAGCAGTTCGCGCGCCTGCTGCAGCAGTTCGCCGGCTTCGCCCAGGGCGGACTCGGTGAGCTGGGTGGCCACGCGGCTGGCGTCCAGCGCACGTTGCTGCGCGTCGCTGCGCGAGATCGCCGACAGCGCACGCTCGGCCGCCGCTGCGGCGGCCGGGTCGTCGCTGGCCCGCAGCACGCGCTTGCCGCTGGTGAGCTGCTCCTGGGCTTC
>JAABPT010000178.1 GCA_011391855.1 Burkholderiales bacterium | reverse complement strand
GTCCGCCCGTCTTGAACGCCAACGCCAACGCCAACGCCAACGCCAACGCCAACGCCAACGCCAACGCCAACGCCACCGCGGCCGCCGGCCGCCTGCCGTTCACGCCGCGCGCGCTGCTCGAACTGCTCAAGGGCGCCGGCTCGGCCTGGATCACCGACCGCGCGCCGACCATGGGCGCGGCGCTGGCCTACTACACGCTGTTTTCGATGGCGCCGCTGCTGCTCATCGCCACCTCGGTGGCGGGTGAAGTCTTCGGCGGCGACGCCGCGCAACTGCGTGCCCTGCTCGGCGAGGAGGGAGCCGCTGCCGTGGCCGCGCTGCTGCTCAACGTGCAGCGCAGCGGCCAGTCCACGCTGGGCACCATCATCGGCGCGCTGCTGCTGACCATCGGCGCCACCAGCGTGTTCGCCGAATTGCAGGATTCGCTCGACCACATCTGGCACGTCGATACGCGGCCGCGCGGCGGCACGCTGTGGCAGTTGCTGCGCGCACGGCTGCTGTCCTTCGGCCTCGTGCTCGGGGTGGGTTTCCTGCTCATGGTGTCGCTGGCCGCCAGCGCCGCGCTGGCGGCGTGGGGGCGCTGGTGGGCGCCGGCCTTCGGCGGCGGCGCTTCGTGGCTGCTGTGGGCCAACCACGGCCTGGACTTCGTGATGACCGCGGTGCTCTTCGCCGCCATCTACAAGTGGATGCCGCGCGCCCGCATCGGCTGGGCCGACGTGGCGCTGGGCAGCGTGCTGACGGCGCTGCTGTTCACGCTGGGCAAGGTCGGCATCGGCTGGTATATCGGCAGCAGCGGCGTGGCCAGCGGCTTCGGTGCCGCCAGCGCCATGGTGGCGCTGCTGGTGTGGGTCTACGCCTCGGCGCAGATCTTCCTGTTCGGCGCAGAGGTCACCTGGATCTACGCCCAGCGCCACGGCTCGCGCAGCGGCCTGGCCAGTCAGCGCCCGGTTTGATCGGCGCAGAAGGTCGCCAGCGCTGCCAGCACGCGCCGCGTGGCCTGGTGGGCGGCAGCCACGCCGGCCACCGGGTCGTCGCCGCTGGCCGGCACGATCTCGTCGAACTCGCGCCAGGCCACCGCCTGCCGCGTGGCGGTGTCCAGCAGCACGGCACGCAGGGTCAGGCGCACATGGCTGGGGCGGGTGCTGAAGTCCTGCTGCAGGCGAATCAATTCGGTCTCCAGGCGCAAGGCACCGCTGGCGGCCGAGGGGGCCATCAGCACGACACGGAAGGCGCCGCTGTCCTGCAGCGAACGCACGATCAGCGGCGCCAGCATCTGTGCCGGCGTGTCGACCCATTCGTGGAAGGCGAAGGCCTCCAGTTCGTGCGGGCGGCGCAGGTAGACCATGCGTGTGCTGTCGTGGCCCGGTGCGGCGCGCGGCAGTGCCACCACGATCACAGGCGAAGACGCGGCTGAGGCGGCGGCGGTGCGCGCCGGGGTGCTGGCGACGGCTGCGTCCGCCGAGGTGATGGTTCCAGCCGCGCCTGCAGGGTCGAGCGTGAACTGCGCCGGCGGCGCGGGCGGCTGCGGCAATAGCGTGCCGCTGCAGCCCGCCATCCCCAGCGGCAGCGCGGCGGAGAGCAGCCACGCGAGCAACTGCCGGCGCTGCGGTCCGGTGGCAGCGCCAGGGGCGCCGGGGCGGCTGTGGGCATGGCGGGTCGTGGGCAGGCGGGTTACGGGCAAGAGGGTCATGGGCGGGCGCTTTCTCCGGGGCCGGGGCGGGGGGCGGGGCTGCCCAGCAGCAGGCTGCTCGGACTGCTGGCGGTCTGCTCGCTCAGGCGGCGCAGCGAGGCCGAGAGCTGGGTCAGCTCGGTGAGCAGGCGCGCCAGGTCGGGCAGGGTTTCGGCGCCGAGTTGCTGCGCGCTGCTGGCGGCGGCATCGGCGGCCACGCCGGCACGGGCGCTGGCGCTGCCGGCCACCTCGGACATCCGCTCGACGGCCAAAGCGCTGGCGGCGATGCGATCCAGCGTCGGACCCAGTTGTTCGCCGGCGCGGGCAGCCAGCTGCGCGGTGCGCGCCGCGTCGGCCACGCCAGCGCTCATGGCGACCTTCTGCGCCGCCAGCGCCCGGGCCACGGCGGCGGTATCGGCCAGCAGCGCTTTCAGCGCGGCGCTGTTCTCGGCGTCGAAGACGGCGTTGAGGTTGTTCGAGGTGCGGTCCACGTTGGCCAGCACATTCGTCAGCACGTTCTCCAGCCGTGCCCCCAGCGACAGCTTGAACGGGATCGTCGGCGCCACGCCGTCGGCGCCGGCCAGCAGCGGCTTGGAGCCTGCACTGCCGCCGCTGAGCTCGATATAGGCGATGCCGGTCAGCCCCTGCGTCTTCAACACCGCCAGGCTGTCCTGCTTGATCGGCGTGCCGCGGTCGATGAGGAAGTGCAGCCGCACCTGCTGCGAATTTCGCGGGTCGATCTGGATGCGGCTGACTTTGCCGACGTCCACGCCCAGGTATTTGACCGGCGCGTCGACGTTCAGTCCCGCCACCGATTCCTTGATCACCGCCTGGTAGGTGTTCATCGCCTGCTGGCCCCCCATGCCGGCCGCCAGCCACAGCACGCCGGCCACCAATGCCGCGCCGAGCGCCAGCACGAAGAGGCCGACGAGTGAATAGTTGACTTTGTCGTCCATGGGGGGGTGCTTCTGTCTCAGGCCGCCGCGGCTGGCGCCGTGGCTGGGTGCGCAGCGCGCCGGTCGGCGAAATAGGCGCTCACGATCGGGTGCTCGTGGTGCGAAAGCGCGGCCATCGTGTCCAGCGCCAGCACGCGGCCTTCGCCGAGCACCGCCACGCGGTCGCTCACGCGCCACAGCAGGTCCAGGTCGTGGCTGACGATGACGATCGTGGGCCCGAACAATGCGTGCGTACGCAGGATCAGCTCGTCGACACCGGCCGAACTGGCCGGGTCCAGGCCCGAGGTGGGTTCGTCCAGGAACAGCAATTCCGGGTCGAGCGCGATGGCGCGCGCCAGCGCCGCGCGCTTGAGCATGCCGCCACTCAGTTCGCCGGGCAGCTTCAGGCCGGCTTCCGGCGGCAGGCCGGTCAGCGCCAGCTTCCATTCGGCGATCTCGTCGATCAGCGCATCGTCGAGCGCGCTGAATTCGCGCAAGGGCAGGCCGACGTTCTGGCGCACGGTGAGGGCGCTGAACAGGCCGCCGCGCTGGAACATCACGCCCCAGCGCTGGCGCAGCGCCAGCGCCTGCTGCGTGTCGAGCGTGGCGATATCGTCGCCGAACAGCAGCACACGGCCCGAGGTTGGCCGGTGCAGCCCGATGATCTCGCGCAGCAGCACCGACTTGCCCGCGCCGCTGCCGCCGGCCAGCCCCAGGATCTCGCCGCGGCGCACGCTCAGGTCCAGCCCCTCGTGCACGCTGTGGCTGCCGAAGCGGGTGCAGATCTGCTGCAGTTCGATCACGGGCGCGTCGCTGCGGGTCACTTCACAGCCCCAGCAGGTTGAAGGCGATCGAAAACAGCGCATCGGCCACGATCACCAGAAAGATCGACTGCACAACTGCCAGCGTCGTCTGCCGGCCCACGCTGTCGGCGCTGCCCTGGGTGCGAAAACCCTGGAAGCAGCCGACCATGACGATGATGAAGGCGAAGACGAAGGCCTTGCCGACGCCGATGAGCAGGGCCGACCCCTGCATCACGCGGCCGAAGCGGTCGATAAACTCACCGAAGCCGATGCCCAGCTGCGAGCGCGCCATGACCATGCCGCCGAACACGCCGGTGATGTCGGCAAACACCGTCAGCAGCGGCAGGGCCACGGCCAGGGCGACGATCTTGGGCAGCACCAGCCGCTGCAGCGGGTCGATGCCGATCGTGCGCATGGCGTCGATTTCCTCGGTGACGACCATGGTGCCGATCTGCGCCGCATGGGCCGAACCCGAGCGCCCGGCGATGATGATGGCGCCGATCAGTGGCGCGAATTCGCGCAGCATCGCGTAGCCCACCAGCTCGACGACGAAGATATTGGCGCCGTAGTGCCGCAACTGGTCTGCGCCCTGGTAGGCCACCACCACGCCGAGCAGGAACGAGGTCAGGCCGATGATCGGCAGCGCGTCGAAGCCGCCGATCTCGATCTCGTGCAGCACGGCGCGCCAGCGCCACTGCCGCGGGTGGCGCAGCACGCCGGCGGCGGCCACCGCCACCTGGCCGACGAAGGCCAGGAAAGCCAGCGCCTGTAGCGCCCCTTGCACGGCACGCCGGCCGGTGCGCTGCAACAGTCCGTGCCGCGGGGCCTGTGGCAACGCGCGGTCGGCGCCGGCCTGCACTTCCTGCATCAGGCCCAGGGCCCGGGCCGGCCAGTCCTGCAAGGCGGGTTGGGCGGCGTGGGCGCGCAGCCAGCGCTGCAGCACCCAGGCGCCGGCGCTGTCCAGCGCGACGAGCTTGGAACCGTCCAGCGCCTTGGGTGCCGCCTCGACCGGCGGCGCCGCTGCGGCTTGCGCCATCGCACCCAGCCCCTGCTGCGTCCAGCTGCCGCCCAGGACCCATGCGCCGGCCTGCGCCGGGGTCAGGGTGGCGGGCGCGACGGGGTCGCCAGGGGCCGGGTGGGCGGGTGCTTGCATGCGGTGGCGAGCTTGGCGCGTGGCCCCGGGCGCGTCTGTCCGCTGCCGCACATTGCACCGTGAATGTGCGACAGCGGACAGACGCGCGGGGCCTGCGAAACTACAAGGCTTGCATGGTCCTTGAAGCAGTCCCTCCGC
>JAABPT010000177.1 GCA_011391855.1 Burkholderiales bacterium | reverse complement strand
TGCCGGCCGGTCGCTGCGGGATGACCAGGTAACGCAATTCGGCGGTGGAGTCCCAGACGCGGATCTCGGTCTCGGCGGGCAACACGACCCCGAAATCGGCCAGCACGCCGCGCGGGTCGCGCACCGCGCGCGAGCGGTAGGGCGCGCTCTTGTACCAGGTGGGCGGCAGGCCCAGCACCGGCCACGGGTAGCAGCTGCACAGCGTGCAGACCACCAGGTGGTGCGTGGTGGCGGTGTTCTCCAGCGCGCGCATGTGCTCGCCCTGGCGGCCGGTATAGCCCAGCGAGGCGATGGCCGCGGTGGCGTCGGCCAGCAGCCAGTCGCGGAAGGCCGGATCACACCAGGACTTGGCCACCACGCGGGCGCCGTTGCGCGGGCCGATGCGGGTCTGGTAGGTGTCGATCAGGACGTCCAGCGCGGCCGGGTCGATATAGCCCTTGGCCGCGAGCACGGTTTGCAGCGCGCGCACGCGCAGGTCCATCGGGCCGATCTCGCTGTGCTCGTGGTCATGATCGTGGCCGTGGTCATGCGCGTGGTCGTGCTGACCGTCGTGGGTGTGCTCGTGTGCCATGCCTGCCATGCTAAACCGCACGAGCCCTGTCACCACCAGCCGAGCGCCCGGCCGCCCAGGATGGCGCCGATGAAAACCGGCTGGTGCAGCATATAGAAGCTGAGCGGCCAGCGTCCCAGCAGCGCCAGCGGCTGCAGCGCCCCCGGCACGGCACCGGCGAGCAGGCTCATCCGGTGCGTCTGCAGCCACTGCCCGGCGGCCAGACCCCAAAGCATCACGCCCAGCCAGGGCAGCACGGGCACATAGTCTTCGGTCACCGGCTTGCGTGTGACCAGGCCCACCCAGTTCGTGAGCGGCGTGTCGAAGAACGGGTGCTGCACCAGCCACGGCAACACCAGCGCCACCGCCCCCAGCAGCCACAGGCCACCGCGCAGCGGAGCGGACCACCGCGCCAGCACCAGCATCACGGCCATGCCGTGCAATACGCCGAAGCTGATCCAGCTTTTCGGAAACATCCACGCCGAGCCCAGGCTCACGAGCAAGGCGCAACCCGCCACCTGCGCCCAGCGGCGCCAGAAGCGGGGCCAGCCTTGTCCTGCCTGCAGCGCCACCGCCTGGCCCAGGCCGGCGGCCAGCAGGAACAGGCTGACGATGGCGGTACGCTGGCCGGTCCAGAAGGGGTCGTGATAGAAATTCTGGCGCGGCTGCAGCAGGCCATAGAAATTGAGGTCGAAGCACAGGTGGAACAGCGCCATCCAGACCATGGCCGCGCCGCGCAGCGCGTCGAGCCGGTCGAAGCGCAGGCCTGCGCTCATTCGGTCTTCTCGTAGACGTCGCTGAAGCGCTCGCCGTCCCAGGCATAGAGCAGGTAGGCCGCGTGCAGGCAGCGGCTGGCGCCACGCGGTCTGAACAGGCCCGCGCACTGCCCGCGTTCGTGGCGCACGCTGCGGTAAGCCACGCCGGCCGAGCCGGCGGCGTGCAGACGCCGACCGAGCGCCTGCGAAGCCGCATAGTCCTCGGGGTCGTAGACGGCGGGCGGCACGCTGCCGGCTGGCCGCAGGTCGTGCAGCCGCGCGTCGATGGCCACGTGGTACAGCCGCATCGGCAGGTGCATGGCCGACTGCCTGGTGGCGGCCAGGAAACGGCCGTGGTGATGGCGCGTCTCGGCCACCGCGGTGGCGCGTTCGCGTGCCGCATAGAACACGCCATCATCGCCGGCCGAGAAGCGGCTGCCGAGCACGTTCACATGCGTGAAGGCGGCCATGATGGGCCCGCTGCCGGGGCCGAAGACGCGGTCGTCCAGCGGCACGCGTTCGACCTGGCCGAGTTCTTCGCGCGAGCGCTCATTGGTCATCGCTTCCAGCGCATACAAGGCTTCGAAATCGGCAGCGTCGGCCACGCGGTCGAACAGCGTCACAGCCGGGTAGCGCGTGGGCACGATGCGGCAGGCCTGCTGCCAGCGCACGCGCCGCACGTCGGGCAGCGGGTCGGGAGCGGCCGGCGTCAGCTCCAGCCCCCACCGCGCACGCCGTCGAGGTAGCGGCGCACCAGATTCAGGTCGCTCACGTTGCCGGCCAGCATGCGCTGCAGCGCACTGCGGCCACCGAAGGGCGTGGCGCTGTTGGGCTGGCGCACCCAGGTGTCGGCCGCGGCGGTGTCGGGCAGCAGGATCTGCAGGCTCTTCCAGATGCCCAGCAGGTTGGACAGGCGCTCCAGCGTGTCGCGCGGCAACGCCGCCTTCTCGGGCTGCTTGCGCCAGGCGAAATAGGTGGAGCGCGGCGGCTGGCCGAGCAGGCACAGTTGCTCGTCGACACTCAGGCCCCAGGCCTGCGCGATGCGTTCGAAGGCGCGCAGCCCGGCTGCGCCCATGCGTTCGGGGCCGATCTCCGCGGCCGCGGCGGGCGCCTGCAAAGCGCTCATGGCATGAATCCCGATCTGGACATGACTTACATCATAGTCCAGTACCGGATCAAACGCCAGGAACGGTGTCGTCCAGCAGCAGCGGCAGCGCCTGGGCGGCCGTGCCGCGCAGCACCCAGTGCGCCTCGTCGTCGATCTCGCTCGCCGCCGGGTTGACGATGATCACCTTCGCGCCGTGCTGTCGCGCCTGGCCCACCAACCCCGCCGCCGGCCAGACCGCGCCCGAGGTGCCCACGACCAGCATCACGGTGCAGGCCTCGGCAGCGCTGCGGGCGGCCGCCAGCGCTGACGGCGGCAGTTCTTCGCCGAACCACACCACGCCAGGCCGCAGCAGGTTGCCGCACACGCCGCAGTGCGGCGGGCGCCCCGGCCGGGCGTCCGGGGTGGAGCAGGCCGGGCGCCGCGGACAGGTTTGCAACCAGCGGTCGGCCAGGATGTCGCCGTGCAGCCGGATGGCGTCGGCGTTGCCGGCGCGCTGGTGCAGGTCGTCGACGTTCTGCGTCACCAGCACCAGGCGGCCCGGCCAGCGCCGTGCATGGTCGGCCAGCGCGTGGTGCCCGGCGTTGGGTTGGGCACGCCGCACGCCTTCGCGGCGTTCGGCATACCAGTCCCACACGCGTTGCGGATGGGCACGAAAACCCTCCTCGCTGGCCAGTTCGGCCGGATCGAAGCGCGCCCACAGGCCGCTGAGCGCGTCGCGGAAGGTGGGGATGCCGCTTTCGGCACTCATGCCGGCGCCGGTGAGCACGCACAGCGCACCGGGCCGGCCGCCAGCAGCTTGCAAGATCGCGCGCGCGGCCTGGAGCTGCTGCACGGCGGCGTTCAGACGCCTGCCGCGGTGGCAGCGTCGGAGAAGCAGCCGCCGCGTGCCGCTTGTTCGACCACGACCTGCGCCGGCTCGAAGCGCGGTCCGAATTTCGCGGCCAGCTCGCGCGAGCGCGCCGCGAAGGCCGGCGCACCCAGGGCGTTGATGAACTGCAGCGCGCCGCCATGGAAGGGTGCGAAGCCCCAGCCAAAGATGCTGCCCACGTTGGCGTCGGCCACCGAACGCAACACGCCTTCCTGGAAGCAGCGCGCCGCCTCGTTGGCCTGCGCGTACAGCAGGCGGTCGATCAGCTCGCGTTGCGGCGGCTGTTGCGCCGCGGTCGGGTACAGGCGCGTCAGCTCGGGCCACAGCGTCTTCTCGCCATCGGCATAGTCGTAGAAGCCCTTGCCCGCTTTCTTGCCAATGCGGCCCAACTCGCACAGCTGCCGTACCACAGCCATGCCCGGGTGTTCAACGTAGGCCTTGCCCTCGGCCGCCAGATCCTTCTTCGTCTGCTCGGCCACGTGCAGGCCCAACGACAGCGATACCTCGTCCTGCAGCGCCAGTGGCGGCATCGGCATGCCGGCCTGCAGGCCGGCGACTTCGATGCTGCGCGGGTGCACGCCTTCGGCCAGCATGGCGATGCCTTCCATCACGTAGGTGCCGAAGACGCGGCTGGTGTAAAAGCCGCGGCTGTCGTTGACGACGATCGGCGTCTTGCCGATCTGCAGCACGAAGTCGAAGCCGCGCGCCAGCGTCTCGTCGCTGGTGGCGCGGCCGACGATGATCTCCACCAGCGGCATCCTGTCCACCGGGCTGAAGAAGTGCAGGCCGATGAAATTCCGCGGCCGGCGGCTCGCCTGCGCCAGGCCCGTGATCGGCAGCGTGCTGGTGTTGGAGGCGAAGACGGCGCTGTCGCCGAGCACGGCCTCGGCCTGGCGCGTGACGCCGGCCTTCACCTCGCGGTCCTCGAAGACGGCTTCGACGACGAGGTCGCAGCCTTGCAGCCCCGAGTAGTCCGTCGTCGGTGTGATGCGCGCCAGCAGCGCGTCGCGCTTGTCGAGCGTGCTGCGGCCTTTCTTCACCGCTTTGTCGAGCAGCCCTTGTGAATAGGCCTTGCCGCGCTCGGCCGCTTCCTGCGTCGTGTCGAGCAGCACCACTTCGATGCCGGCCTTGGCCGCCACGTAGGCGATGCCCGCGCCCATCATGCCGGCGCCCAGGATGCCGAGCTTGCGCACTTTCGAAGCGGGCACGCCCGCGGGCCGCGACGCGCCTTTCTTGATGGCATTGAGCTGGTACCACAGCGTGCCGATCATGTTGCGGCTGGGCTGCGACATGGCGCAGGCCGCGAAATGGCGGCTTTCCACCCGGCTGGCGGCTTCGAAGTCGAGCAGGCCGCCTTCGAAGACGCTGCTCATGATGTGCTGCAGCGCCGGGTAGTTGCCCCAGCTGCGCGCCGACGCC
>JAABPT010000176.1 GCA_011391855.1 Burkholderiales bacterium | reverse complement strand
CGCCACCGATGAAGACGCTGCTGATCGTTTACCACTCCATGACCGGTGGTACGCGCCAGATGGCCGAAGCGGCCGCCGCAGGCGCCCGCGGCGAGCCGGCCACCGTGCGGGTCGTGCTGCTGCAGGCGAGCCAGGCTGGGCCGGCCGACGTGCTGGCGGCCGACGGCTACCTGTTCGCCACGCCCGAGAACCTGGCGGCCATGTCGGGGCTGATGAAGGACTTCTTCGACCGCTGCTATTACGCCGCACTGGACCGCATCAACGGCCGGCCCTGCGCGACCCTGGTCTGCGCCGGCAGCGACGGCCGCAACGCCGCGCGTCAAGTCGAACGCATCACCACCGGCTGGCGCCTGAAGCCGGTGGCCGAGCCGCTGATCGTGTGTACGCAAGCCCAGACGCCCGAGCAGATTCTGCGCACGAAACAGATCGGGCCCGACGACCTGGCGCGCTGCGCCGAACTGGGCGCGGCGCTGGCCACCGGGCTGAGCCTGGGCGTGTTCTGAGCGCGGGCCGCCGGCCTGGCGCGGCCGCTGGCCCATCTGCGCCGCACGGCGCCAGCCACCGTGTCAGCGGATCGGCGCCGGAGCCTCGAAGCTGCCGTCCGCCACGGCCGACTGCCGCATCAACATCACCACGCCGTCGGCGCCGAACAGCGCCAGGTCGCTGCGCCCGTCGCCGTTGACGTCGCCGATACCGACCGCGCCGCCGCGAAACGACAGGTCGTGGCTGGCCGCCACCGTGAAATGGCCGCTGCCGGCTTGCATCACCAGATTGATCCGCGACCGGATGTCGGGGCCCGTCAAGGGCGGCGGCGTGCCGACGGGAAAAGTACCGACCAAGGCTACGTCGGGGCGCCCGTCGGCGTTCAGGTCGCCGAAGGCCGTGTGGTCGGCGCCGCTCACGCCGCCCAGCGGCGTATCCATGCGCGCCAGCCAGGTCAGCGGCTGCGGCCCTTGCAGCAAAGCGGTGAGCTGGCCCGTGAAGTCGCTGCTGAAGGGGGTGAAACGCGCCAGCAGGTCGGCGCGGCCGTCGCCGTCGATGTCGGTCACGGCGATGCGCTGCGTATTCAACCCGCTCTGCCGCGCCAGCACGGTGGCAGCACCGAACCCGCCGCCAGGCTGCTGCAGCAGGATCGCCAGGCCGGTGTTGGGCGTGTAGCCGCTGGGCTCGAAATAGAGATGGACGAAGAGGTCGCTGCGGCCGTCGCCGTCCACGTCACCCGCGGCTACGTCGACCCCCGCGCCCGGCAAGGGCAGATCCACCGCCGGCAGGAACTGGCCTCGGCGCGCCGCGTCCTGCAGCAGCAGCACCAGGCGCTGGCGGCTGGCGCCACTGTCGCTGGCCACGATGTCGGGCGCGCCGTCACCGTTGAAGTCGCCCACCGCGGCGTGGTAGCTGGTGGTGCCCGCCAGCACGGTGCGCGCGGCCAGGAACCGACCCGGCCGCGCGGCGTCCTGCAGCAGCAGGTGCACCGCACGGCCCGTTCCCGTGTTGGCGCAATCGTCGGGGTCGGCCACCACGAGGTCGGGGCGACCATCGCCGTCGATATCGCCCAGCGTCATGGACCACGGGTAGCAGCCGAAGACATAGGGCTCGGGCGCGGCAAAGACGCCGGGCCCGGTCTGCCGGTAGACGAGCAGTCGGCCCTCGGACGGTTGTCCGCCGCCGAACCCATGGGCCAGCGTCAGCACGTCGGCGCGGCCGTCGCCGTCGATGTCGGCCACCGTCACGTCGGTCTGCACGAAGATGGGCCCCGGGTCCGGCGACGAGCCGCCACCACAAGCCAGCAGGCCCAGGACGCTGGCCAGTAAAACCCAACCCCAACCCCTGCGCCGCAATGTCGATTTCATATCTGCCCCTTGCCCGGACATGCTGCGCTTGAGTCGCGCTGGTCGGATTGAGTGCAGTCACTGCCAAACGCCCCCCGGACCGTGGCCGACGGTGCCGTCTCGGCGTCCCGAGGACGACACGCAGTGACCGCTATTTCTTAAACGAAAGTCCAGATTCACGAGTGCAAGGGGCAAGCATGAAATTCCTCAACCGTTCTTTCGCCTGGCTGGTCTCGGCGGCAGTGCTGTGCACCGCCGTGCCGGCGGCCGCGCAGCAAGATGACTGGGCACCCGAAAAAAAATCCGCATTGAGTGGGTCGGCAAGAAGCTGCTGGCGCGCGGTTCCAATGGCCAGCTCATGGAGCTGTGGTTCAAGGCCGACGGGGCCATCGAGATCGCCGGCAACAACTTCTCCGACTCCGGCACCTGGCGCCTGAACGAGACTGGTTACTGCGCCAAGTGGCAACGGATCCGCAATGGCGAAGAACGCTGCTTCACCGTGCGCACCGCGCTCGGTCAGACCGTGGTCTACAACCCCGACGGGTCGCCCAGCGGCACCGTGGTGCGCAGTGTGGCGCCTTGAGGGAGGCTCACGAGAGCAATGTGACAGCCGTGCATGGTGGCGCGCGTGGCACAGGGCTGCCGCCAGCCGTTGTGCCTTTGCCGCGAGTGCCGGGAACTTGTCGCATGCAGGCCCGGCCGCAGCGATAGGCAGCAAGAATGCGGCTGCACCCGCAAGGACCTTGCCGGCGCAAACGCCCGGTTCGACGAGACATTTTTTGACCTGCGCCGAAGTGCAGCGCGCCGACCTCCGCAAGCGGGCCGGATTCGCGGTCAATTGCGGGCCCCGACTTCGAACATGACCTGGAGCGCGCTTGCGTTCGCGCAACGTGCGCCTTGCCGGCCGGCCTAAAGTGAAGTTTTCCAAGGCAAGCGGCACAGGAGGGCATGGCATGCGAATCACGCCTCCCGGGTATTCATGCGTCCACTACGCGATGGTCGGTGGCAACGTGCCACAGTACTGCGTGCGCTGCGACGTGCAGGGCAAGGCGATGCTCATCGACGCCAACGTGTTCGGCGTCACCGTCAAGACCCGGCCCTGCGAGTTCCTGGCCCTGATCGAATTCCACGCCCCACCGCATGCCCGTGCCGTGGGGCTGCAGGACCCCCGCTGCTGGGAAGCCGGGTTCGTGCAGGTGATGACCGGGGGACAGGTGGTGTACGAGTACGCCAGCGAACACCTGCTGGTGCGCGCCGCGGTGGCGCCGCGCCGCCTGCCCTGCGCCGACAACGACGGCGCGGGCCCATTCCTGGACAACACCCTGCTCGGCGTGCGCCAGTTCGGCGTGGCCGACAACCCGAACGCCCCGGCGCCCGACGAACTGCGCAGCTTCCTGGGCTCCGACAGCGTGAAGCACCTGTGGGCGTCCGACGGCCCGGGCACCGGCCAAGGCATGGCCCAGGACCTCGACTTGCCTTGCGTGCATGGCGCTGACCTGCGTGCCGTGCCCGGCAAGACCTACCACCTGGGCTGGACCGACCCGCTCGACCCGCACGCCGCCCCTGGCGCCGCGCCGTTGCGCAGCATCCGCGGCCACTACGCATTCAAGACCTGGCTGGCCATGCGCTTCACGCCGACGGGCGACATGTTCATGCTGCACGAATTCGAGTGGTTGGCACGCTTCGATGTGGCGGTGCAGGCCAACGCCCAGCGGGCCTGGCCCGCGGGCCGCAGCGGCGCCGAACTGTTGCGCGAAGGCGCAGTCGGAGCCAAGGCCGCCGGCCCAATCTACGACGGTCCGACGGCCAATGGCAGCGTCTGCGTGCGCTTCCTGGCGCCACACTGAGGCAGGTGGCGGCAGGATGGCGGATCGACGCTGAGAGCCCTGCCTGCGCTGCACGTTTCAGCGGGGGGCGGCTGAACCGCTGCCCGCGCCACCGCCAGCACGACTGCCAGTGCAGGCCGCCCGCGGCCACGGCCGCCATGCGGACACCACGCGCATGCACGCCCCGCCGGGTGCCCCCGCTGGGGCCGCCGGCCAACGGCTTGCACGAAGAGATCCCGAACTGGGGAGCCCGCACGATCTCAAGCCGCGTGCCGCGTCTCAATGGCCCCCAGTGCCGCCTGCCTGTGTGTGCCCCCTCCGCGGAGCCTGCTCGGGTAGCTTCACGGGTCCAAGTAGTCGGGCGAGCGGCGGCTATGTGGCGACGCGCCCAGGGCAGCGGATGTCGCCCATGGGACGCGCCCGCCACACCTTCAAGCTTGGGAGATGGCAGAAGCCGTTCGCACCGGCCAGCCCGATGCGGTCGTTCAAGCTCGACGGTCCCGGCCAGCTGCCGCCGTTCATGGCCGGCGGCTTCACAGTGACTCACAGGATCGCTGCGATTCCGCCGGCGCCAGCGATCGAGTAGATCCCACGGGCCTGGGATTGCAGGCCTGCGCGCCGCCGCAGGCTGGGGCTCGCCGGCAGGGGCTGATGGCAACGCGCGCCCGGTCAACTGGTGTCGATCAAGCCGCCTATCGTCACGGATCGGGGAGGAGTGGTCTCCAGGGCGGGCCAAACGTCGATTCGGTACACCCCCAGATGCGGGTGTCGCTCATTTGCTTTTAAGTTCCATCCGTAGCATCTGGTCAATCCCTAGAACCAGAGTATGGATCGCCAAGATGACCCGCCGCCATCACTCCGCCCGGCCATTCGGCTGCCTCAGTCCGCTGCGCGTGCTTTCGCCACGCACGCTGGCGTTCGCGCTGTTGGTCAGCGTAGGCGCGGGCGCTGTTGCGGCGCCGGTGGCACTGGCACCGCAATACGCGGGCCAGTACACCACGGGCAACGGCGCGAACGCCAGCTTCGTGCAGATTGACAGTGCCTGGCGCGGCAGCAGCGTGCTGTGGAACGAGAGCGA
>JAABPT010000175.1 GCA_011391855.1 Burkholderiales bacterium | reverse complement strand
ACGGCAGCGCGAAGAGCATGCGGTACATGATCAGCGTCACCGCATCCACGTCGTGCCGATACGCCAGCTTGACGATGATGGCCTTGGCCGAGAAGGCCACCGAGCCGGCGGCGGCCAGCGCCAGCCCGGGGCCCAGGCGCGCGGGCGCCGCGTTCAAAAGCCGACGGCCTGCCCGTCGCGCCGCGGGTCGCTGGCGGCGGCGTAGCCGGTCACGGCCGGGTCGCCCTGCCCTTCGTCCAGGCGCCAGATGAACTGCCCGGCGCCATAGTCCTGGTAGCTGTCGGCAAACGGCTCGACGCGATGCCCCAGGTCGCGCAGGCCTTGCGCCGTGGCGGGGTCGAAACCCTGTTCGGCGTTGAGCAGGCCGCCGTACCAGCGCCAGCGCGGCGCGTCGCAGGCGGCCTGCGGTTGCTGGTGGTAGTCGAGCAAACGCACCAGCGTCTGCATGTGGCCTTGCGGTTGCATGTCGCCGCCCATCACGCCGTAGCTCATGACCGGCTTGCCGTTCTTGGTGAGGAAGGCGGGAATGATGGTCTGGAAAGGCCGCTTGCCCGGACCGACGAGGTTGTCGCTGGTCGCGTCGAGCGTGAAGCCGTGGCCGCGGTTCTGCAGGCTCAGGCCGTAGCCCGGCACCACGATGCCGGAACCGAAGCCCATGTAGTTGCTCTGGATGAAGCTGACCATCATGCCGCTCTCGTCGGCGGCGGTCAGGTAGACGGTGCCGCCCTGCGGGGCGTGGCCGGGGCCGAAGTCCTGCGCGCGCTGCGGGTCGATCAGCCGCGCGCGGCGGGCCAGGTAGGCGTCGTCGAGCATCTGCGCGGGCGTGAGCCGCATGGCGCGGGGTTCGGCGACATATTTGTACACATCGGCGAAAGCCAGCTTCATGGCTTCGATTTGCAGGTGCTGCGAAGCCACGCCGTCCACCGGCAGCGCCGCGAGGTCGAATTTCTCCAGGATGCCCAGGGCGATGAGCGCGGCGATGCCCTGGCCATTGGGCGGGATCTCGTGCAGGCGGTAGCCGCGGTAATCGCGCCCGATGGGCTCCACCCACTCCGGCTGGTAGGCGGCGAAGTCGGCGGCGGTCATGGCGCCGCCGTGGGCTCGCGCATGGGCTGCGGCGGCAGCGGCGATCTCGCCGCGGTAAAAGGCCTCGCCTTTGGTTTCGGCGATCAGCCGCAGCGAGCGCGCGGCGGCGCCGAAGGTGAAGCGTTCACCGACCTGAGGTTCGCGGCCCGACCAGCCCGGCCCTTGCATGAAGGCCTCGGCAAAGCCGGGCTGCGTGGTGAGTTCGGTCAGCGAAGCGGCATTGCGCCACTTCTGCTGGATGGTCACCGGCACCGCGTAACCACGCTCGGCCACCTCGATGGCCGGCGCCAGCAGGTCGGCGAAAGGCAGCTTGCCGAAGCGCGCGTGCAAGGCCGTCCAGGCCGCCACGGCGCCGGGCACGGTCACCGAGTCCCAGCCGCGCTTGGGCGGGCGGGTCGCGTCGGCGCCGTACTTGCCGCGGAAGTACGCTGGCGTCCACGCCGCCGGCGCCGGACCGGAAGCATTCAGGCCGTGCAGCTTCGTGCCGTCCCACAGGATGCAGAAGGCGTCCGATCCCAGGCCGTTGCTGCAAGGCTCCACGATGGTCAGCACCGCCGCCGTGGCGATGATGGCGTCGACGGCATTGCCGCCAGCCTGCAGCATGCGCAGCCCCGCTTGCGCGGCCAGCGGGTGCGAGGTGGAAACGACGTTGCGCGCGAAGAGGGGCGAGCGTTGGCTGGCGTAGCCAGCGCTCCAGTCGAAGGTGTGTGTCAAGGCAGCTCTCGTGAGGGGAAACGACAACGCTCAAGTATCGCCGCAGCGCCGCGGAACGGGCGGCATGGGCTGGGCCGAGACCTGATTCAACGCCGCAAGCTCCGAGCCTTCAGTCGCGCACCTCGGGCGGGGGGCCTTCGGCCACGTAGCGCCTCGTCTGCGGCGGCTCCGGGCCCAGATGGAACGACAGCCGGCGGGCGCGCAGGTCGGCGTCGAAGGCGCTGAAACGCTCCAGCCGGCGCTGGTGCTCGAGCCAGTTCTCGTCGACAAAATATTCCACGTATCGCCCGGGCTGCGCGGTGTCGCGGAACAAGCCCCAGGACAACGCACCCTGGCGCAGCCGCGCGCGCCGCGTGCGCTGCATCACCTCGGCGAAGGCGACGGCGCGGGCGGGGTCGATGAGGTATTCCACCGTCACCATCACCGGCCCGTCGTCGGGCGCGATGTCGATCGCCACCGGCGGCAGCTGGCCCAGGGGGACCGGCGAATAGTCGATCTCGCCGTGACCTTCCACGCTGAGCCGGCGCGTGGCCAGCACCACGACCACGCCGAAAAGCGCCGCCGCCACCACCGCCATGCGCACGCTGGCCAAGCCCGCCACCTGGCCCCAGACCAGCGATCCGGCCGCGGCGCCGCCCATCAAGGCCATCTGGTAGATCGACATGCCGCGGGCGCGGATCCAGTCCGGCAGCGCCGTCTGCGCCGCGACGACCAGAGAATTGGCCACCGAGATCCAGGCCATGCCGATGAGCACCATGGCCGGCAGCGCCACCCAGATCTGGGGCACGGCCACGATCAGCGTCGACAGCGCCGCATGCACCAGCGTGCCGATGGTCACGAACTGGTCGCGGTTGTAGCGCGCGCGCCAGCGCGGGAAGTACATCGCCGCGACGACGGCTCCGGCACCCAGGCAGGACAGCATCACCGTGAAGGTGGCGGGTCCACCGCCGTGCAGTTCGCGCGCCACCAGCGGCAGCAGCGCAATCAGCGCTGTGGACTGCAGGAAAAACAGGAAGATGCGCAGCAGCACGATCTTCAGCCGCGGCGACTGCCAGGCGAAGTTCAGGCCGGCGCGCATGGCGCCCACGAAACGTTCGCCGGGCAGCGCGCTGGCGCGTGCCGGCTCGCCGCGCCAGCGCAGCACCAGGGCGAAGGCCACGCCGGCCAGCAGCACGTTGAGCACGAACACCGCGGCCGGGCTGACGGTGGAGATCAGCACCCCGGCCAGCACGGGCCCGACCACGCGCGACAGGTTCATCGCGATGCCGTTCAGCGCCAGCGCCTGCGGCAGCAGGTCGCGCGACACCGTCTGCGGCACGATGGCGGCGAAGACCGGCCAGCGCAAGGCCAGGCCGATGCCGTTGGAAAACGTCAGCAACAGCAGCAGTTCCGCCGTCAGCTGCCCGGCCAGCGAGAGCGCGGCCAGCAGCAGCGCATTGATCGATACCCACAGCTGCGTGGCCGCGAAATAGCGGCGCCGGTTCACGATATCGGCCAGCGCGCCGCTGGGCAGCCCGAGCAGGAACACCGGCAGCGTGCTGGCGGTCTGCACCAGGGCCACCATCACGGGGCTGGTGGTGAGCGTGGTCATCAGCCAGGCGGCGGCCACGTCGTTCATCCACATCGTGAGGTTGGCCGCCAACCAGGCGAACCACAGACCCCGGAACACGGGGCCTTCCAGCGGTGTCAGCGCAGCGGGCAGCCGCACGGTCTCACCCTGGCAAGCCGGCCGTGGGTCGGTGGCGATGCGGGCAGCGATGGGTGCGGTGCAGGCGGGTCAATCCGGGTCCTGGAAGGCGACCTCGCGCTTGCTGCGGATGGCCGGCAGCATGACCCCCACGATCATCAGCCCGGCCGCGACGAGCAGCGCCGCCGACAGCGGGCGCGTGAGGAACGTGCCCCAGTCGCCGCGCGACAGCAGCAAGGCGCGGCGCAGGTTCTCTTCCATCATCGGCCCCAGGATGAAGCCCAGCAGCAGCGGTGCCGGCTCGCAACCCAGCTTGTAGAAGAGATAACCCACGACGCCGAAGCCGGCGGCCATGAAGACGTCGAAATTGTTGTTGTTCAGCGTATACAGGCCAATGCCGCAGAAGCACACGATGGCCGGAAACAGGAAGCGGTAGGGCACCGTGAGCAGCTTGATCCAGATGCCGATCAGGGGCAGGTTCAGCACGATCAGCATGGCGTTGCCGATCCACATGCTGGCGATCAGGCCCCAGAACAGGTCGGGGTTGCTGGTCATCACCTGTGGGCCGGGCTGGATGCCCTTGATCGTCATCGCACCCACCATCAGCGCCATCACGGCATTGGGCGGGATGCCGAGCGTGAGCATGGGGATGAAGCTCGTCTGCGCGCCGGCATTGTTGGCGCTCTCGGGGCCGGCCACGCCCTGGATCGCACCCTGGCCGAAGGGCACGCTCGGGTTCTTGGCGATCTTCTTTTCCAGCGTATAGCTGGCAAACGACGACAGCAGCGCACCGCCGCCGGGCAGGATGCCGAGCACCGAGCCCAGCGCCGTGCCGCGCAGCACGGCCGGCCAGGCTTCCTGGAAGTCCTTCTTCGTCGGCCACAGGCCTTTCACGTCCTTGGTGAAAACTTCGCGGTGCTCGGCCGGGCGGCCCAGGTTGGCGATGATCTCGCCGAAGCCGAAGACCCCCATCGCGATGGCCACGAAACTGATGCCGTCGGTGAGCTCGGGGATGTCGAAGCTGTAGCGCGGCACGCCGGAGATGACGTCGGTATTGATCTGCCCGAGCAGCAGACCCAGGAGGATCATGGCGATGGCCTTGATGAGCGAGCCCGAGGCCAGCACCACGGCGCCGATGAGGCCCAGCACCATGAGGCTGAAATACTCGGCGGGGCCGAACTTGAATGCCACTTCGGTGAGCGGCGGCGCGAAGGCGGCAATGATCAGCGTGCCTACGCAGCCGGCGAAA
>JAABPT010000174.1 GCA_011391855.1 Burkholderiales bacterium | reverse complement strand
ATCCACGGCTTGATCGCCGGCGTGCTGGCGCCACTGTCGGCGGGTTCGTTCGTGTTCTGCACGCCGGGCTTCAACGCGCTGAAATTCTTCGCCTGGATGGACGAGGCCAAGCCCACCTGGTACACGGCCGTGCCGACCATGCACCAGGCCATCCTGTCGCGCGCCGGCAAGAACGCCGACGTGATCACGCGCCACCCGCTGCGCTTCATCCGCTCGTCTTCTTCGTCGATGCCGCCGCAGGTGATTGCCGAACTGGAGCAGGTCTTCGGCGCGCCGTTGATCGAAAGCTACGGCATGACCGAGGCCACGCACCAGATGGCCAGCAACCCGCTGCCGCCGGCGGTGCGCAAGCCGGGTACGGTGGGCATCGCGGCCGGGCCCGAGGTGGCGATCATGGGCGAGGACGGCACGTTGCTGCCACGCGGCACGGGTTTGGAGAACACCGGCGAGATCGTGATCCGCGGCCCCAACGTCACCGCCGGCTACGAGAACAACCCCAAGGCCAATGCCGAAGGTTGGCGCGACGGCTGGTTCCGTACCGGCGACCAGGGCGTGATGGACGCCGACGGCTACGTCAGCATAACCGGGCGGCTGAAGGAGATCATCAACCGCGGCGGCGAGAAGGTCAGCCCGCGCGAAGTGGACGAGATCCTCATGGACCACCCGGCCGTGGCCCAGGTGGTGTGCTTCGGCATGCCGCACCCCAAGCTGGGTGAAGAAGTGGCCGCCGCCGTGGTGCTGCGCGAAAGCCAGACGGCCACCGAACGCGAGCTGCAGGCCTTCGTGAGCAGCCGCGCGGCGGAATACAAGGTGCCGAAGAAGATCCTCATCCTGGACGAGATTCCGAAGGGCGCCACCGGCAAACTGCAGCGCATCGGGCTGGCAGCCAAGCTCGGGCTGGGCTGAGCGAGCGGCGCAGCCACCTGCCCTGCAGGGCGCCGCACCCGGCGGTCGGGTTTTCCCTCGATTCAGCTTTACCTGAATCAACACGCTCGAAATTCTTAATTTACTAAGCTCGAATGGGTCTCTAGAGTCCCCGGGTTCTTGTGAGTTCTTGCCCCACCCCATTGAAGGAGAAACGATGAAGGCAGCAGCAGGTGCATGGAAACGGCGTTGGGTTGCCAGCGCAGTGATGGCCGGTGTGGTCACCTCGGCTGCGGCCTGGGAGCCGACCAAACCGGTGGAGCTCGTCGTGCCGGCGGGCACCGGCGGCGGTGCCGACCAGATGGCGCGTTTCATCCAGGGCGTGGCGGCCAAGAACAATTTGATGAAGCAGCCCATCGTCGTCGTCAACAAGTCGGGCGGCGCGGGCGCGGAAGGCTTTCTCGACGTCAAGGGCGACAAGGGCAACCCGCACAAGATCATCATCACGCTGTCCAACCTGTTCACCACGCCGCTGGCCACCGGCGTGCCCTTCAACTGGCGTGACCTGACGCCGGTGTCGATGATGGCGCTGGACCAGTTCGTGCTGTGGGTGAATGCCGAGTCGCCGTACCAGACGCCGAAGGATTTCTTCGCGGCGCTGAAGAACGGCCCCGACCGCAGCATCAAGGTGGGCGGCACCGGCAGCAAGCAGGAAGACCAGATCATCACGGCGATCCTGGAGAAGGCCGCCGGCAAGAAAACGACCTACGTGCCTTACAAGGGCGGCGGCGAAGTGGCGGTGCAGCTGGTGGGCAAACATGTCGACGCCACGGTGAACAACCCGATCGAGGCCGAAAGCCACTGGCGTGCCGGCAAGCTGCGCGCGTTGTGCGTGTTCGACGCCCAGAAACTGCCCTACACGAAGAAGGTCACGGCCACGCAGAGCTGGGCCGACCTGCCCACCTGCTCGTCGGCCGGACTGCCTGCGGAATATGTGATGCTGCGCGGCATCTTCATGGCGCCGGGCGTGACACCCGAGCAGACGCAGTACTACGTGGACCTGATGGCCAAGGTGCGCGCGCTGCCGGAGTGGAAGGAGTTCATGGAAAAGGGCGCCTTCAACCAGACCACCATGAGCGGCCAGGCCTATTTCGACTGGGTGGCCAAGACCGAGCAGATGCACCGCGTGCTGATGCGTGACGCCGGTTTCCTGGCTCAATGATGAGCGGCCAGGCCGAAGAGAAGGACGACTCGGTCGGCGTGCGCTGGCCCGAGTTGGGCGTGGCGCTGCTGCTGGTGGTGCTGGCCGGGCTGGTCATCAAGGACAGCCTGCGCGTGGGCACCGGCTGGGCCGACGACGGGCCGCGCGCCGGCTACTTTCCCTTCTACATCGGCCTGGCGCTGCTGCTTTCGGCCGGCTGGGTGGCGCTGAAGCAGGTGCTGAACTGGCGCGCCCACGAACGTTTTGCCGAACGGGCGCAGTTGGCCAGCGTGTGGGCCATCCTGTGGCCGATGGCGATTTACATCGGCCTCATCTTCGCGGCGGGCATCTATGTCTCGTCGGTCCTGCTCATCGGCTATTTCATGTTGCGCCACGGCAAGCACGGCGTGGCGCTGACGGCGGCCGTGTCGTTGGGCGTGCCGCTGTTCTTTTTCCTGGTCTTCGAGCGCTGGTTCCTGGTGGCGCTGCCCAAGGGTCCGCTCGAGGCCTTCTTCGGGTTCTGACCGCACCGCCCCACCATGGACGAACTGCAGAACCTCTTTCACGGCTTCGCCGTGGCCGCCACGCTGCCCAACCTGGGCTTCATGCTGGTGGGCATCACGCTGGGCGTGCTGATCGGCGTGTTGCCGGGACTGGGCGGCGCCAACGGCGTGGCCATCCTGCTGCCGCTGACCTTCAGCATGAATCCCACGTCGGCGATCATCATGCTGAGCTGCATCTACTGGGGGGCGCTGTTCGGCGGCGCCATCACCTCGATCCTGTTCAACATTCCGGGCGAACCCTGGAGCGTGGCCACCACCTTCGACGGCTACCCGATGGCGCAACAGGGCCGCGCCGCGCAGGCGCTCACGGCGGCCTTCACTTCCAGTTTCGTGGGCGCCATCTTCGCGGTGATCCTGATCACCTTCACCGCGCCGCTGCTGGCGAAATTCGCGCTCGAGTTCGGGCCGGCGGAATTCTTCGCCGTGCAGTTGCTCACCTTCTGCAGCTTCGTGGGCATGAGCAAGGAGCCGCCGGCCAAGACCATCGCGGCCATGATGCTGGGCTTTGCGCTGGCCGCCGTGGGCATGGACACCGTGACCGGCCAGTTGCGGATGACCTACGGCTACACCGATCTGCTCAAGGGCTTCGGCTTCCTGATCGCGGTGATCGGCTTGTTCGGCATCGGCGAGATCCTGCTCACCATGGAAGAGGGCCTGGCCTTCAAGGGCAAGAGCGCCAAGATCAATTTCAAGGTGGTTTGGCAGACCTGGGGCGAACTCATCAAGCACTGGAAGCTGTTCCTGCGCTCCGTGGTCGTGGGCTGCTGGATGGGCATCACGCCCGGCGGCGCCACGCCGGCCTCGTTCATGAGCTACGGCATGGCGCGACGCATGAGCAAGGACCCGCAGAGCTTCGGCAAGGGCCGCATCGAAGGTGTGGTGGCGCCCGAGACCGCCGCCCACGCGGCCGGCACCTCGGCGCTGCTGCCGATGTTGACGCTGGGCATCCCGGGTTCGCCCACCGCCGCGGTGCTGCTGGGCGGTCTGCTCATCTGGGGCCTGCAGCCGGGGCCGATGCTGTTCGTGGAACAGAAGGACTTCGTCTGGGGCCTGATCGCCAGCATGTATATCGGCAATATCGTCGGCCTGATCGTGGTGCTGACCACGGTGCCGTGGTGGGCCGCCATCCTGCGCATCCCGTTCTCGATCATCGGGCCGGTGATCATCGTCATCTGCGCCATCGGCGCCTACACGGTGAACAACTCGATGTTCGACGTGGTGATGATGCTGGTCTTCGGCGTCATGGGCTATCTTTTCAAGAAGCTCAAATATCCGCTGGCGCCCATGGTGCTGGCGCTGGTGCTGGGCGACATGGCCGAGGCCAGCTTCCGTCAGGCCATGCTCATCAGCCAGGGCTCGATGAGCATCTTCTGGAGCAACCCGCTGGTAGGCAGCATCGCCGGCCTGGCCATCGCCATGCTGGTGTGGCCGCTGTGGGGCGCGGCGAAGAGCTTGGCAAGGCAACGTGAACTGAGGGCCGGCGGATGAAGATCTGTGTCGTGGGGGCCGGTGCCATCGGCGGCTACCTGGGCGCGAAGTTGGCGCTGGCCGGCGAAGAGGTCACCTTCATCGCGCGCAACCGCAACCTGGAAGCCATCAACGCCCATGGCTTCAGGCTGATCCTGGAAGACGGCAGCGAGCAGCACGCCGCCACCGTGCGAGCGGTGCAACGCTACGCCGAAGCCGGCGAGCAGGACGCCGTGCTGCTGACGGTGAAAGCGCACCAAGTGCGCGACCTGCTGCCCGACCTGCGTACCTTGTTCGGCCCCAAGACGATGGTCGTGACCATGATCAACGGCATCCCCTGGTGGTACTTCCACAAGCTGGCCGGGACGAACGAGGGCCGCACGCTCGATTCGGTGGACCCGGGTGGCGTGCTGGCCACGAATATCGAGCCCGAGCGTGTGATCGGCAGCGTGGTCTACCCGGCCGCCGAACTCGTGGCCCCGGGCGTGGTGAAGGTGATCGAGGGCAACCGCTTCACGCTGGGCGAGCCCGACGGCACGCGCAGCGAGCGCATCGAGGCGCTGTCGGGCGCGCTCATGCGCGCCGGCTTCAAGGCGCCGGTGGCCAAGGACATCCGCAGCGAGATCTGGATCAAGCTGTGGGGCAACCTGAGCTT
>JAABPT010000173.1 GCA_011391855.1 Burkholderiales bacterium | reverse complement strand
CGACCTTGCGCATGGTCTCCTCCGACATCGTGGTCGTCTTGGTCACCGACCGGCCGAGGAACACCTCGCCCTCGTTCTCGGCGTAGACCATGGGGCCGAGCTCGTCGGTCATGCCGTAGCGGGTGACCATGTCGCGAGCAATGTGCGTGGCGCGTTCGAAGTCGTTGCTGGCGCCGGTGGTCATCTGGTTCATGAACACCTCTTCGGCGATGCGGCCGCCGAACAGCACGGAAATCGTGGACAGCATGCGCTCCTTGTCCATGCTGTAGCGGTCGCCTTCCGGCAACTGCATCGTCACGCCCAGGGCGCGGCCACGCGGGATCACGGTGACCTTGTGCACCGGGTCGGTCTTGGGCATCAGGCGCGCCACCAGCGCGTGGCCAGCCTCGTGGTAGGCGGTATTGCGGCGCTCGTCCTCGGGCATGATCATGGACTTGCGCTCGGGGCCCATCATGATCTTGTCCTTGGCCTTCTCGAAGTCGACCATCTCCACCACACGCCCGTTGCGGCGCGCGGCGAACAAGGCCGCCTCGTTGACCAGGTTGGCCAGGTCGGCACCAGAAAAGCCGGGGGTGCCGCGGGCCAGGATGTCGGCACGGATATCCTGCCCCACCGGCACCTTGCGCATGTGCACGTTGAGGATCTGCTCGCGCCCACGCACGTCGGGCAGCGTCACGTAGACCTGGCGGTCGAAGCGGCCCGGGCGCAGCAGCGCCGGGTCCAGGATGTCGGGCCGGTTGGTGGCCGCCATGACGATGACGCCGAGATTGGTCTCGAAACCGTCCATCTCCACGAGCATCTGGTTCAGCGTCTGCTCGCGCTCGTCGTTGCCGCCGCCCAGACCCGCGCCGCGATGGCGGCCCACCGCGTCGATTTCGTCGATGAAGATGATGCAGGGCGCACTTTTCTTGGCCTGCTCGAACATGTCTCGCACACGCGCCGCACCGACGCCGACGAACATTTCCACGAAGTCCGAGCCGCTGATGCTGAAGAACGGCACCTTGGCTTCACCGGCGATGGCTTTGGCGAGCAGCGTCTTACCGGTGCCAGGAGGGCCGACCAGCAACACACCGCGAGGAATACGGCCGCCGAGCTTCTGGAAGCGCTGCGGGTCCTTCAGGAAGTCGACCAGTTCCTTGACCTCTTCCTTGGCCTCGTCGCAGCCCGCCACGTCCTGGAAGGTGGTGGTGTTGTTGGCCTCGTCGAGCATGCGCGCCTTGCTCTTGCCGAAGCTGAAGGCGCCACCCTTGCCGCCGCCCTGCATCTGGCGCATGAAATAAACCCACACGCCGATCAGCAGCAGCATCGGGCCCCAGCTGACGAGGATACTCATCAAGAGCGATGGCTCTTCACGCGGCTTGACGTCGAACTTGACGCCGTTGTTGATGAGGTCGCCCACCAGCCCGCGGTCGAGGTAGGTGGCCGAGCTTCGCAGCCGCTTGTCGTCGCTGGTGAGCGCGATGATCTCGGTGCCGCCGCCGGCACTTTCCTGCAACGTGACCGACTTGATGCGGTTGTTGCGTACCTCTTCCAGGAAATCGGAATAGCCGATCTGGTTGCCCTGGGTCACACCGCGGTCGAACTGCTTGAACACGGTGAACAGCACGAGGGCGATCACCAGCCAGACAGCAACCTTGGAAAACCATTGATTATTCACCGCGGCTCCTTTTCCAATTCAGCGGCACGGCGCGTTACGTGCGATGTGCCGGATTCCACGGCATATGGCGTCGATTCTAGTGCAGTCAAGGTCAGGCTCATGAATAACGAAAGGGTCGGAAAGCCCGGTCAAACCGTGGTCTGCGCACGGTTGTTACCCGGCCGCGCAGGGTATCAAGGCTGCTTGGGGCCCAGGCCCACGAGAAAGGTTTCAGACGACTTGTCACGCGACGCCTTGGGCTTGATGGGTTTGACGATACGAAAGCTTTCCCTGAAGAGCTTGGCCTGCTGTTCATACCCGCTGCCGTGAAAGGTCTTGCACACCAGCGCGCCTCCGGGCTGCAGGTGGCGCAGCGCAAAGTCCACCGCCAGTTCGACCAGGTGCGTCACGCGTGCCGCGTCCACGGACCCGATGCCCGACAGGTTGGGCGCCATGTCCGACACCACCACGTCCACCGGCCGTCCGCCGAGCCGCACTTCCAGCGCCTGCACCACCTCTTCGTCGCGGAAGTCGCCCTGCAGGAAGACCACGCCTTCGATGGGCTCGATCTCGATCAGGTCCAGCGCGACGATGCTGCCGTCCAGCTCCCCCGTGGCCGCCCCCTGCGGGGCGAATTTGCGCCGCAGATACTGGCTCCAGGCGCCCGGTGCCGCGCCCAGGTCGACCACCACCTGCCCGGGCTTGATGAGCCGCAGCGCCTCGTCGATCTCCTTGAGCTTGTAGGCGGCGCGGGCGCGGTAGCCCTCACGGTGCGCCAGCTTCACGTACGGGTCGTTGACATGGTCGTTGAGCCACGCCTTGTTGACCTTCTTGCTTTTGGTCTTGACTTTCATGTGACGCGGATAATACGAAGATGACCGCTCTTATCCTCACCCCTGCCGAACGCAAGGCGCACCGCTCCGACGCCCATCATCTGGAGCCGGTCGTGATGATCGGCAACGACGGCCTCACGCCGGCCGTCGAGAAGGAGATCGACAGCGCGCTCAACTCGCACGGCCTGATCAAGGTGCGGGTGTTTTCCGACGATCGCGCAGCGCGCGAGGCGCTGCTCGCCGATCTGGCCGAACGCCTGGGCGCCGCGCCGGTGCAGCACATCGGCAAGCTGCTCGTGCTGTGGCGGCCCGTGCCGCCCAAGGCCAAGGCCGAACGCGACGACCGCCAGCCGGGGCCGCGCATCGTCAAGCTGGTGTCGTTCTCCAAGAGCGGCAACCACCGCGCCACGGTGAAGAAGGTCAAGGTCTTCGGCAACGAGCGCGTCACCCCCGGCGGCACCATCAAGCGGGCCAAGCGGCGGCTGACCAGCGTCAAGAAGCAGGCCGGGGACTGAGGCCCGCTCCGACGGCACGCCAGGCCAGCGCCAGCACCAGCAGCACTTTGGCGCCGTAGAAGACGGCGCTCACGGCGTGCAACTGGCCGAAGCTGAGCGGCCCCTGGCCGGCACGGGCGGCGGCCATCATCGGCTGCAGAGCGAAGTAGCCCGCCACGGTGCAGAACACCGCGCCCAGGGCCAACACCATGCCGAGGCTGAGCTGCGAACCCTGCCCCGCGGCCACGGCACGGCGCGCGGCCACCCGCTCCAGCACCAGCAGCAGCACACCGAGCGCCAGGCTGGTGTACGCCTCCTGCGCCAGCATGCGGCCGGCCACGCGGCCGGCATCGGCCTGTGGCAGCAGCGCAAAGGCCGCCGGCGTGGCCAGCGCCGCCACGCACAGCAGCCAGCCGGCCCACAGGCCGGGCAGCAACAGCCGCCAGCGTTGCAAGCCCATCAGACGTAGCGCACGTCCACGATTTCCCAGTGGCGCAGGCCGCCCGGCGCCTGCACCTCGGCCGTGTCGCCGGCCTCCTTGCCGATGAGCGCGCGTGCGATCGGGCTGCTGATGGAGATCAGGCCCAGCTTCAGGTCGGCCTCGTCGTCGCCCACGATCTGGTAGGTGGCCTTGGCGCCGCTGGCCTCGTCTTCCAGGTCGACGGTGGCGCCGAACACCACCTTGCCGCCGGCGTCCACCTGCGCGGGGTCGATCACCTGCGCGCCCGCGAGCTTGGATTCCAGCTCCTTGATGCGGCCCTCGATGAAGCCCTGCTTGTCCTTGGCCGCCTCGTACTCGGCGTTCTCCGACAGGTCGCCCTGCGCCCGCGCTTCGGCGATGGCCTGGATCACGGCATGACGTTCGATCGACTTCAGCCGTTGCAGTTCGCTCTTCAGCAGGTCGGCGCCGCGCCGAGTCAGGGGAATGGTGACCATGGGTGAAATCCGTTTGAACAAAGTGAATCCGCCGCAGGAGCCCCATCACGGGGCCGGCTGCGGCGGACGGCAAACGTGAGTTTAAAGCAGTTCGGCGTGCAATTCCTGCAAGGACATCACGGCCAGGTCTTCCCGGTGCTTGAGCGCCTCGGTGGCGGCCTCGGCGCCTGCCATCGTCGTGTAGTAGGTGATGCGGTGTGCCAGCGCGGCGGTGCGGATATAGCGCGAATCCGCGATCGCGGTGCGGGTTTCGTCGACCGTGGTGAAGACGAGCTGGATCTCGCCGGCGCGGATCATGTCGGCAATGTGCGGCCGTCCGTCCTTGACCTTGTTCACCACCTTCACCGGCACGCCGGCTTCGGCCATGGCCGCCGCCGTGCCCCGGGTGGCCACGACGTGGAAGCCGAGTGCCACGAGGTCGGCCGCCACCTGGACGGCACGCGCCTTGTCGGCGTCCTTGACCGTGAGCACGACCGTGCCTTTTGACGGCAGCCGCGAGCCTGCGCCGAGCTGGCTCTTCAACATGGCCTCGCCGAAGGTGCGGCCCACGCCCATGACCTCGCCAGTGGAACGCATTTCCGGCCCCAGGATCGGGTCCACACCGGGGAATTTGTTGAACGGGAAGACTGCTTCCTTGATGCTGAAATACGGCGGCACGACCTCGCCCGGCACCTTGCCGTCGGGCCCGGACTGCGACGCCAGGCTCTGCCCGGCCATGCAGCGTGCGGCGATCTTGGCCAGCTGCTGGCCCGTGGCCTTGCTCACGTAGGGCACCGTGCGCGACGCGCGCGGATTCACTTCCAGCACGTACACCACCGCGTCGGCGCCGCCGTTCGTCTCGGTGCCCTGGATCGCGAACTGCACGTTCATCAGGCCGACCACGCGCAGCGCGCGGGCCATGGCCGCGGTCTGGCGCCGCATCTCGTCTTGCAGCGCAGCGCTCAACGTATACGGCGGCAGCGAACAGGCCGAG
>JAABPT010000172.1 GCA_011391855.1 Burkholderiales bacterium | reverse complement strand
GACCTGGCCGCGGCCGAGGCCGTGTGTGGCGCCGAGCCGCTGGACCCGCTGGACGTCATCGACCTGCTCGCCTCGCTGGTCGAGAAGTCGCTGCTCATGCTGGACGAGCGCGAGAGCGGCACGCGCTACCGCATGCTGGAAACGCTGAGCGACTACGCGCGCGAGAAGCTGGTGCAGGCCGGCGAACTCGCCGCTGCGGCGGAACGCCACTGCCAGCACTACTTCGTGCTGGCCAAGGCCGCCAAACGCGGCATGGACGGCCCGGAGCAGGCCGAGTGGATTGCCTGCATCGAGACCGAGCTCGACAACGTGCGCGCCGCCACCGCATTGGCGCTTGCAGGAGGCGTGGACCCGTTCATCGCGGTCAAGTTCGCGGTGGCGATGCAGGGTTTCTGGATCCTGCGTGGCTATGCCACCGAAGGCCGGAGCGTGGTGCGCGCCGCCTTGGCCTTGCCGTCCATACAGGCGTCGGACATGGCGCAGGGCTACGCGCTGTACGTGGGCGCGGCGCTGGCCGAGAGCCAGAGCGACTACGCCGAAGCGCGGCAGATGCTCCAGACCTGCCTCGAACTGCGGCGCCGGCTGGACAACCCGATCGACATCGCGGCCACCCTCTCGACCCTGGCGTTGGCCCAGCTGGCGGCGGGGGACGCCGCCGCTGCCCGCGCCGGTGAGCTCGAAGCCTTGCAGATCCTGCGCGAGCATGGCGACCGCGTCGGCCAGGCCTTCGTGCTGCTGCACCTGGGCCAGATCGGCCTGTACGCCGGCGACGAAGCGCAGGCGCAGTCATACCTTCAGGAATGTCTGGCCGTTGCCCGCGAGGTCGAGCAACGCGAGGTGGAAGGCGAGTGCGAGCTGGCCCTGGGCGAGGCCGCTTTCGACAGCGGGGACCGCACCCAGGCGCAGGCGCGGTTCAGCCGCTCGTTGGCCATCTGCCGCGACGCCGGCGACAAACGCGGCGAGGCCAAGGCGCTGTGGTGGCTGGGCAAGGTTGCCCTGGATGCGGGGCAAGTCGAGGCTGCGCGTCTTCAACTGGCCGACGCGCTGCAGGCGTTCCGCAGCTTCGAGATGCGCGAGGACCTGCTGGGTTGCCTGGAAGACCATGCCGTGCTCGCGCAGGCGCTCGGCGCGACCGAAACCGCAGTGCGCCTGGCCGCCGCGGCAGCGAATGCCCGCGACCGCCTCCAGCTGGGCCGGCCGCCGCGCCAGCAAGGCGGCTGGTTAGGCCAGTTGGCGTCGTGGCGCACGGCGCTGGGCGGCGCCGTGTTCGACCAGGCCTGGGGCGAAGGCCGCCGTTGGGAGATCAGCGCCGCGCTGCGGCAGGCCGAAGCGCTGGGCGAACAGGCGGTGACCGCCTGAGCGGCGGCGCGCCGCCGGCGGCTTCTTTCAGCAGGCCGCCGGGTCGACCGGCCGCCGCGAGCGCCGAGCGGCCCAACCCGCTGCCAGTGCACCGAGAACCAGGGCCAGCGAACCGGGCTCGGGGACGCGGGAGAACACAACGGGGGCGGCGTTGGACTGTGTGTTTACGCCGCTGGGGATGACGCAGTCCGAGCCGACGTAACCGCACGCGAACAGCGACGATTGCTGGTACGGAACGGCCGAATCGAGGACTGTGCCGTTGGCAGGGGCATCCGGGCCGGGTCCGAGTCGCAGGAAGAAAGCATCGTAGGGATCCGGGATCGTCGGAATGTTAAGGCCCGGCGGTGGCGCAATGTCGGATGAACTGGCGCCAATCACTTCGTTCAGGCCGGTATCGGCGTCGACCTGTACGACGACGCCCAACAAGGGATCCGGCATGACCGTAGAGCCGTACAGCCCCGCCGGGCTGGCATAAGTGATCCTCTGCAGGAAGGTTCGATTGGTCGTCGAGTAGTCCCCGGGAGACCCGGTGAACGTGTACAGGTCGACGAAGGCACTGCGCAGGCTGATGCCGGCGCCGTTCGGATCGTCCGCGGAACAAGCGGCGCCATCGGCGATGAAGGTCGGCGACGTGAAGTCCCCAATCAAGCAGCCGTCCGGAACGTAGAACTGCGCCTCGCCCGTGAACGCCAAGCCAGGAAACGCAGGGCCGTATTCCGGATCCCAGGTCGCCTTGATCACCGCCGCGTTCGCCAACCCGCTGCCAGCCACCAGCACCGCCGCCAAACCCAAACGGCGAATTTTCCCGACCATCGTTTTCTGCATCTCGACCTCTCACGCTTGATTTCCGAAACCACTGCAAGATGCGCGCCGCATCCCCTGCGACGGCCGCAAGGCCTTGATTCAAATGGGAAATGTCCCTGCAGCGGGTCACGCTGCCGCAGGCCGTTCGGCACGCCCTGTAAAGAAGTTCGACAACCGACCCGGGGAGTCTCCAAATGTCGCCGTCGGCCCCGGGCTGTGCACGCGCCGCCCATGCGTCATGGAAGCGCTGATCTCTCCGGGCACGCCACGCTGGTCTGCGCGGTCTCGATGAGCCACGATCGCGTCATGAATCAAACCAGGTGTGGGAGATTGGAGTCAGCAGGCAAGAAGCGCCAGACGCGGCGCGAGAAGATCCTGGGCAAGATGGACAGGGACATGCCATAAGCGCGGCTCGAAGCCTTCGCAACTCACCTGCTGCAGGCGGGCAACGGCATCAGCAAGGAGTAGGCGTCGCTGGGCCACCGCGATGTATTCACGACGAGTATCGACACCCATGTGCTAAAGCGGGGCAGGCGGGGCGCGCTCAGCCCCTTCGACCAGATCTAGGCGTTTGGCAACCGCCGCCGTGCCTGGGCAGCGGCATGGCCGAAGCTGACCAAGGACTGGAATCGTCAAGGCTCAGTCTTGTCCAACGAGGCATGAACCTGGCTCCAACCTCAGACCTCGTTGGACAAGACTTGCTTCGCCTGTGACCAGGGCTTCGAGCGCACAATCCGCCGCTTGGCCGCCTGGCCGCCTGGCCGCCTGACCGCCTGCGCGGCCTCAAAGGACCTCCGATGACCCAGCCCGTTCGCCTGCATTTCTCCGAATTGAGGGTTCCGCTGAAGATGACCTTCCGCCACGCGTCGGCGGCACGCACGCATGGCGAGAGCCTCTGGGTGGAGGCGGCGCGGGGTGACCATCGGGGTTACGGCGAGGGGTGTCCACGCTCCTACGTGACCGGCGAGACCCGCGAGTCGTGCAAGCGATGGCTGGGGACCTGGCAGGACGCCATCCAGACCGAATGCACCAGCCTCGCGACGCTGCAGGCCTGGCTGGAGGCGCACACCGCCGCCGTCGACGCGTCGCCTTCTGCCTGGTGCGCGATCGAGCTGGCGCTGCTCGACCTCTTCGCGCGCGAAAGCGGGCAGAGCGTCGAGACGCTGCTCGGGCTGCCGGCGCCGGGCGGGCCGCATCGGTACTCGGCGGTCCTCGGCAACGACGAACCGTGGAAGACGCGCTTCCTCATCGACCAGTACCTGATCCTCGGGCTGACCGACTTCAAGGTGAAGCTGGGCGGTGACCTGGAGGTCGACCGGCACAAGCTGCTCAGCATCGCCGAGCTGAGCCGCTGGCATGGCGTCGCGACCCAACGTGTGCGGGTCGACGCCAACAACCTCTGGGCCGACGAACCCGAGCGTGCGCTGGACTACCTGCGGGCGCTCGACTGCGAACTCTTCGGCGTCGAGGAGCCGGTGAAGCCACGTGACGCCGACACGCACAGCCGGATCAGCGTGAGCCTGGGCGTGCCGATCATCCTGGACGAAAGCCTGTGCACGATGGCCGACCTGCAGCGCTACGACGGCCTGCCCGGGCGCTACATCGCCAACCTGAAGGTCTCGCGCGTGGGTGGCGTGCTGCGCGCACTGCAGCTGGTGGGTGCGATTCGCGAACGCGGCTGGCCGATCATCATCGGCGCGCACGTGGGCGAGACATCGGTCCTGACGCGCGCCGCGATGCTGGTGGCGGCAGCGGCCGGTGACCTGCTCGTTGCGCAGGAGGGCGCGTTCGGCTCTCGCCTGATCGAACGAGAGCCTGCGAGCCCGAGCCTGAAGTGGGGCCGCGGCGGCGTGCTCGACCTGCGCCGCCCTTACGCCGAGGTCACGAGCGAGGGGCTGCAGGTCACGGCCCCGACGGCCTGGGGCCAGGGCTGGGGTCTGAACTGCCGCACGGCACGCCGCGCCTGGCCCGAGACGGAGACGGTCGAGACCCAGACCATGACCGATGGCTACGACATCCACTACCGCCGCTGGGGGCCGGCCACGGGCTCCGACGTGCTCGTGGTGCTGCATGGCGGCATGAGCCACTCGGCCTGGCAGCGCCCGCTCGCCGACGCCGTGCGCCGGCGTTCGACGATGACCGTCTTCGCGCCCGACCGGCGCGGCTGCGGGCTGAACGGCGGCCGCGGCGACCTCGGCAGCGCCGTGCGCAGCGTCGACGACGTGGTCGAGCACCTGCGCTTTCTCGCCGGGCGTTTCGAGCGTGTCCACCTCGCCGGCTGGTGCCAGGGCGCACAGTACGCCGCCGTCGCGGCGCAGCAGTTGCAGGGCGAGGGCCGGCTGGCGACGCTGCTGCTCGTCACCCCGGGGCTGTTCTGGAACGCGCGCTTCCGTTCGGTGATCGACGCGACGGAGCGTGTCGTGCAGGGCCTGCTGACGCACTTCGACCTGGCGCCCGGGCGCGAGGAGGCCTTTGCCCCGATTCCCTTGCAGGCGAGCGACTTCACGCAGTCACCCGACGGGCTCGACTTCATCGACGCCGATGCGCTGAAGACGACCGAGGTGACGCTCAAGTCGGTGATCGTGATGGACGAGGTGCAGGAGCGCTCGTGGGAGGCCATCCTCGACGTGCGGCTGCCCTTGTTCGCGATGACGGCCACCGGGGACCGCATCGTCGACAACCAGAAGGTGCGGGGCTACCTGGCGCCGCTGCTCGGC
>JAABPT010000182.1 GCA_011391855.1 Burkholderiales bacterium | reverse complement strand
TGCCGGCCGGTCGCTGCGCACCACCGCGTCGCCGCCCAGCAACTGCCGCGCATTGCGCGCCAGGCCGTTGCTCAGGCGGTCGGCGAAGAAACCCACAGCGGTGAGCGCGGCCACGGCCAGCATCACGGCCGCGGCCAGCAGGCGCAATTCACCGGCACGGAAATCGCGCAGCGTCTGGCGCCAGGCCAGGGCGCGCATGGTCGGAGGTCGAAGTTCGGACATATCCCGAGCGTAGGGCAAAGCGCCCGGCCCCGGCACGGCGGCGTGAATTGACCGTGCAAGGCGATTGAACCGCAGCATTGCGCCGGGGTGATTCAATACGTGATGATCACGCTGCCAGCGCTCTTCGTTTCCCACGGCTCGCCGATGATCGCGCTGGAGCCGCGCGAGGCCGGCCGCTTCATGCAAGGGCTGGGGCCGGCGATCGACGCCGCCTTCGGCCGGCCGCAGGCGATCCTGGCCGTCTCGGCGCACAGCCTCACGCGCGTGCCGGTGCTGCTGGCCGCAGCGCGGCACGAGGCGGTGTACGACTTCGGCGGCTTCGACCCGCGGCTGAACGAGCTGCGCTACGACGCCCCGGGCGCGCCGGCGCTGGCGCGGCGCGTGGCGGCGCTGCTGCAAGCGGCCGGCTTGCCGGCCGAGGCAGTGAACGAAGGCGGCCTGGACCACGGCGTCTGGACGCCGCTGCGCTACCTCTACCCGGCCGCCGACGTACCCGTGCTGCCGCTGGCCTGGCCGCCCTACTGGAGCCCGGCGCAACTGTTCGCGCTCGGGCAGGCGCTGGCGCCGCTGGCGGACGATGGCGTGCTCGTCGTCGGCAGCGGCAGCATCACGCACAACCTGCGGCGCGTCTTTGCCGGCAGCTTGCGCCCCGATGCCGACGCCCCGGCCACGCCCGAGAGCACGGCCTTCCGCGACTGGTTCGCCGAAAGCGCGGCGGCCGCCGACTGGGACGCGCTGTTCGACTACCGCCGGCAGGCGCCGCACGCCGTGCTGATGCACCCGACCGACGAACACCTGCTGCCCTTCTTCGTGGCCGCCGGTGCCGCCGGCCGGCAGCCGGCCGCTCGCATCCACGCCAGCCTGACCTATGGCGACCTGGGCATGGATATCTACGCTTTCGGGGCGCCATCGCGGGCACTGGGCACGACGCTTTCGCAGGGCTGGATGGCGGCAGAATCGGAGGACCATTCAACATAGACCGCCATGGATCTTGCCGAGCTGACCCGACGCCTCAGCGCCACGACTCTGTTTTCGCCACTGGACCGCGCCCAACTGCGCTCGCTGCTCGAGCGCAGCCCGCGGCACACGGCCCAGGCCGGGGACTGGCTCGCCGAATGGCCCCAAGGCTTGCGCCACCACCTCGTGCTGCTGACCGGCGAGGTCGAGGCGCGCCGCCGCTGGATCGGGCCTGACGGCGCTGAAGCCGGCAGCACCCGGCGCATTGGCGTCGACGCCAAAGGCCCTGGCTTTGCGCTGCTGGGCGCGGGTGGCAGCCAGCTTCAGGTTCAAGCCACTGCAGAAACCGACTTTTTCTCGATCGATACCGACGAACTGGACGACCTGCTCGGCTGGTTCTCCTTAGGCGCGTTCTTTCTGCCCGAGCCGCACCTGAAACTGTTTCACCGGCTGCCGCTGGAAACGGTCGCCAGAGCGATCGACCGCCTGGTGGAACGTCCCGTGGCACCCGGCGAGACCATCGTCAGGCAAGGCGAGCCGGGCGACAGCTACTACGTCATCCTGGCCGGCGAAGCCGAGGTGTGGGTCGCTGACTCGGCGCTCGGCGCACCGGCCCTCGTCAACCGCCTGTCGGACGGCGACAGTTTCGGCGAAGAAGCCCTGCTCGCAGAAGGCCAGCGCACGGCCACCGTCGTGATGACGACGCCCGGGCGCCTGCTCGTGCTGAGCAAGGCCGATTTCGATGCACTGCTCAGGCCGCCGATGGTCGGCGAAGTCGAAGCAGAAGCGGCGAGGGTCATGATTTCGACAGGCACCACCAGGCTGCTGGACTGCCGCAATCCTGTCGAGTACGAAGGCAGTCGAATCACGGGCGCGCAATGGGTGTCCATGAGTCGCCTGCGACAAGAGGGTGTCTTCGAACTGGACCCGGACGCCACCTACATCGTCTATTGCGACACGGGGCGGCGCAGCCGGGCCGCCGCTTTTCTGCTGCACGAGCGCGGCATCCGCGCGTTGTCGCTGGCCGGCGGCATCACCCAGTGGCCCTACGAGGTCGTGGGCACGGCCGTCTGAGGCCGCCCCTGCCAGCTTGGTCGGGCTTTGTCGTGCTTTGTCGGGGCACCGCGGCGGGCTCAGGACCTGAACCGGGCGAATACCTCGTCCAATGCAGCGACCCACCGCGCCTTGGCAGCGGTGGGCGCAAAACTCGCCTCAAAGCTGTTGTGGGCCAATGCGTAGGCGTGGGCAACGTTCAGCTGCGGCAGCGCGTCGAAGGTGGCCGCAAAATTGTCGTTGAGATAGCCGCCGAAATACGCCGGGTCGTCACTGTTCACTGTGACGCACAGCCCGGCGTCCAGCAGCGCCGGCAAGTTGTGGCCGGCCAGGGTGTCGAAGACGCGCAGCAACACGTTGGACAGCGGGCACACCGTCAGCGGCACACGCTCCGCAACCAGCCGCCGCACCAGCGCCGGGTCTTCCAGGCAGCGAACGCCGTGGTCCACGCGTTCGGCCTTCAGCACTTCGAGTGCGCTCCAGATATAGGCCGGCGGGCCTTCTTCGCCCGCGTGCGCCACCACGTGCAGGCCGAGTTCGCGGCAGCGCGCGAAGACGCGGGCGAATTTCTCCGGCGGGTGGCCGCGCTCGCTGCTGTCCAGGCCGACACCGATGAACTGGTCGCGATAGGGCAGCGCCTGCTCCAAGGTAGCGAAAGCCGCGTCTTCGCTGAGGTGGCGCAGGAAACATAGGATCAGCCTGGCGCTGATGCCCAGTTCGGCATGCGCGCGCCGGCAAGCGTGGGCCAGGCCCACGATCACGGTTTCGATAGCCACGCCGCGGTCGGTGTGCGTTTGCGGGTCGAAGAAGATTTCCGTGTGCACCACGCTGTCGGCCGCGGCGCGTTCGAAATAGGCCCAGGCCATCTCGAAAAAATCCTCCTGCTTCAGCAGCACGCTGGCGCCGGCGTAGTAGATGTCTAGGAAGCTTTGCAGGCTGGTGAAGGCGTAGGCGGCGCGCAGCGCTTCGACGCTGGCATAGGGCAGCACCACGCCGTTGCGCTGCGCCAATCGGAAGATCAGCTCGGGTTCCAGCGAGCCTTCCACATGCATGTGCAGCTCGGCCTTGGGCATCTGGCGCAGCAGGGCATTCAGGTCGGCGCGAGGCAGTTCTTTCATCGCGTCTCCTGGACCGCGTGCCACGGGCTCAAAAGGTGGACTCACAAGGGAGCGATGGCGTCGGCCACTCCCGCGGCATGCGCCTGCTGGTCGGCGTGGTAGCTCGACCGCACCATCGCGCCCACGGCAGCGTGCGTGAAGCCCATCGCCGCAGCCTCGCGTTCGAACATGCGGAAGGTATCGGGGTGCACGTAGCGCCGCACCGGCAGGTGGTGGCCGCTGGGCGCCAGGTACTGGCCGATGGTGAGCATGTCGATGCCGTGCGCGCGCATGTCGCGCATGACCTGCAGGATCTCTTCGTCGGTCTCGCCGAGGCCGACCATGAGGCCGCTCTTCGTGGGCACGCCCGGCACCTGCTGCTTGAACTTCTGCAAGAGGTTCAGGCTGAACTGGTAGTCGGAACCCGGGCGCGCTTCCTTGTACAGGCGTGGCGCGGTCTCCAGGTTGTGGTTCATCACGTCGGGCGGCGCTTCGCGCAGGATGGCCAGCGCGCGGTCGTCGCGGCCGCGGAAGTCGGGCACCAGGACTTCGATCTTGGTCTGCGGGGAAAGCGACCGCGTCTGGCGGATGCAGTCGACGAAATGACCGGCGCCGCCGTCGCGCAGGTCGTCGCGGTCGACGCTGGTGATGACCACGTATTTCAGCTTCAGCGCCGCGATGGTCTTGGCCAGGTTCAGCGGCTCGCTGGCGTCCAGCGGGTCGGGCCGGCCGTGGCCCACGTCGCAGAACGGGCAGCGGCGCGTGCACTTGTCGCCCATGATCATGAAGGTGGCGGTGCCTTTGCCGAAGCATTCGCCGATATTCGGGCAGCTGGCTTCCTCGCACACGGTGTGCAACTGGTGCTCGCGCAGGATCTGCTTGATCTCGTAGAAGCGCGTGCTGGGGCTGCCGGCCTTGACGCGGATCCAGTCGGGCTTCTTCAACACCTCGGCCGGCACCACCTTGATGGGGATGCGCGAGGTCTTGGCCTGCGACTTCTGTTTGGCGCTGGGGTCGTAGGCGGCGGGCGGAGGCGTGTCCATGGGGCAATGCGCACCCGATCGCGGATGCGGAGATTTCGGGTTGACCCGAAGTGTAGTGGCGGCGAATCGGCTTGGCAGGCGTGTGGCGGAGGGGTGACCGGACCACTCACTGCCAGCGCCCACTTCCAGCACTCACTGCCAGCGGAAATGGGCTCGCACGTCACGCGCCGTGACATTGATCGGCGCCGTCGGCGCCAGATGAAACTGGCGCAGCACGGGCGAGCGCACGCCGCCATGGTTCTGGCCCAGCACGGCGATCGACCGCAGCTTCCAGCCTGCGGCCGTGAAATGGTCGAGATAGGCCTGCGCGCCGGGGTACACGCCCGGCTCGTCCAGGCGCGAATTGGGTGACAGGCAGCACAGCACGGCCAGGCACCTGGACCTGGCCACCTCGTCGACGAAGTCGGCAGGCGCGGTGCGGGTGTCCTGCAGGCTGCCGACGCGGGCATACAGGCGCATCGGCGCGGCCGCATCCAGCAGCAGGATCTCGCGCACGCTGCGGTTGAAGCAGCCCGTCAGGCTGCGCACCACCGAAGCCTTGCGGGTGTTGGCATTGCCGATGACGATGTACGCGTCCATGGGGAGGCTCTCGAAGCGGCGGGGGGCCTGCCGCTATCGTCGCACGGTTGCCGCGCCCGGCACTGAGGTACTGCGGTATTGCGGTACTGCGGGCGCGCCCCGCACCTTCACCCGAACACTCACCCGCGCAGGAAGGCCGCTGCGGCGGCGATCAGCCGCTCGGGCTGGTCGCGCTGCGGCGAGTGTCCGCAGTTGGCCAGTTCCAGCAATTGCGCTTGCGGCACGCGGCGTGCGATGCCGCGGATCTGCTCCAGCGTGCCGTATTCGTCGTCCAGGCCCTGCACCGCCAGCAGCGGGCAGGTGATGGCCGTTATCTCGTCCTCGATCGACCACTGCCGGAACGGCGGGTCCAGCCAGATGCGGTTCCAACCCCAGAACGCGGAATCGGGATCGTCGTGGTGACGCGCCAGGCGCTGGCGCAGGCCGGTGGCCAGGTAGGCCTGGCGCGCCTGTTCGATACTGGCCACCGACAGGTCCTCGACCCGGATGTGCGGCGCCAGCACGATGGCGCCTGCCGTGCGCTCGGGAAAACGCGCCGCGACCAACAGCGCGATCGAACCGCCGTCGCTGTGGCCGAAGAGCCAGGGCGGCCGCGCGGCCGTGTCCACGCCCAGCGCGGCCAGCAGCGCGGGCAGCACCTCGTGCGCCTGGCGGTGCATGAAGTCCAGGCCCCAGGCCTCTTCCGCCGCACGCGGCGTCGAGCGGCCGTAGCCGGGGCGGGAATAGACGAGCCCGCGGCAACCGGCGGCCGCGCACAGGCGCGCCGGGAAGTCCTTCCACATCGACAGCGATCCCAGGCCTTCGTGCAGGAACACCACCAGCGGCGCCGCCGCGTCATCGCTGCCCAGCCACTGGTATTCGATGCGGACGCGGCGGCCGGCCCAGTCGATCTCAACGAACTCGACCGGTCCCGTCACTTCGCGGCGGCCTCGCGTTCGCGCAGCCTGAAGCGCTGTATCTTGCCGGTGGCCGTCTTCGGCAGTTCGGGCAGGAATTCGATCTGGCGCGGATATTTGTACGGCGCCAGGCGGTCCTTCACGAAGGCCTGCAATTCGGCGCCGCTGGCCTGCGCGCCGTCCTTGAGCACGACGAAGGCCTTGGTGCGCGTCAGGCCGGCTTCGTCGGCCACGCCGATGACGGCGGCTTCCAGCACCGCCGGGTGCTGCACCAGCGTGGCCTCCACCTCGAAGGGCGAGACATAGATGCCGCTGACCTTGAGCATGTCGTCGCTGCGGCCGGCGTAGGTGTAGGTGCCGTCGGCGTTGCGCACGTACTTGTCGCCGCTCTTGGTCCACGCGCCCTGGAAGGTCTGGCGCGACTTCTCGCGGTCGCCCCAGTACATGAGCGCCGCCGTCGGCCCGTTGATGAAGAGGTCGCCGGTCTCGCCGTCGGCCACGGGCCGGCCGTCGTCGCCGCGCAGTTCCACTTCGTAGCCGGGCACCGGATAACCGGTGGTGCCGTAGCGCACGCGGCCAGGCACGTTGGACAGGAAGATGTGCAGCATCTCGGTGGAGCCGATGCCGTCGATGATCTCCACGCCGTAGTGCGCGGTGAAGCGCTGACCCAGTTCGGCCGGCAGCGCCTCGCCGGCCGACGAAGCCAGGCGCAGCGCCACCTGCCCGCGCGCCGGCAGCTGCGGCGAGGCCAGCATGCCGGCAAAGCCCGTGGGCGCGCCGAAGAAGACGGTGGGACGCAGGCCGGCTTGCGCGCCCGCGGCGCCTGTCCAGCGCTTGAAGACGGCCTCGGGCGTGGGCCGCTCGGCCATCAGCAGCACCGTGGCACCCGCGCTGAGCGGAAAGCTCAGCGAATTGCCCAGGCCGTAGGCGAAGAACAGCTTGGCGGCCGAGAAGCACACGTCGCGCTCGGTCAGCCCCAACACGGGCGTGCCGTAGAGCTCGGCCGTCCAGTACGGGTTGGCGTGGGTGTGCAGCGTGCCCTTGGGGCGGCCGGTGGAACCCGAAGAATAGAGCCAGAAACCGGGGTCGTCGGGGCCGGTGGCGGCGGCTTGCGGCAGCGGTTCGTGCGCGGCGAGGAAGGCGTCGAAATCGACGGCGCCTGCCGGCAAGGCTGCCGTTGGATGCGAGACGATCACGGCCTTCACTTCATGCCCGCCCTCCCCCGCACTCGAAGCCATCGCCGCCTGCAGCGTGGGCAGCAAGGCTGCCGAGACCAGCGCCGCTTGGACGCGGCTGTGGCGCAGCATGTAGGCATAGTCGTCGGCAGTGAGCAGCGTATTCAAGGCCACCGGCACGATGCCGGCATACATCGCACCCAGGAAAGCCACCGGCCAGTGGTTGTTGTCGTGCATCAGCAGCAGCACACGCTCCTCGCGGCGCACCCCGGCGGCCAGCAGCGCGGCAGCGAAGCGGCGGCTGCGGTCGGCCAGTTCGGCATAACTCAGCGGGCCGTGGTCGTCGACATAGGCGGCCTTGGCCGGGCGGGCGGCGTTGCGATCGAACAGGTGGCGCGCGAAATTGAAGGTCGTGCCGGGGGGCTGCAGTGACGCGGGGGCGGGGGCGGTCTGGTTCATGGCTGTCTCCTGGACCGCACTCTTCTTGTCACCGGCAAGAAGATGCAGTATTGTGCGTTCATGCAATCTAGAACGGACGAGTCATCGTGTCAAGCACTATATTGCACCAACTCGAATTCATGACCGATGCGGACCGGGCCGGCAGCGTGGTCGCTGATGCGGCCGCAGTGGCGCCCAAAGCCGAAGCCGCCGAGACCAAGAACCCCTTCCTGGTGGCCTTGGGCGAACGCGTGCGCGCCCTGCGCGCGCGCCGTGGCATGACGCGCAAGGCCCTGGCGCTGGCCGCCGACGTGTCCGAACGCCACCTGGCGAACCTGGAATACGGCGTGGGCAATGCGTCGATCCTGGTGCTGCTGCAAGTGGCGCGCGCGCTGCAGTGCGCGCTGGCCGAACTGATCGGCGACGTCACCACCTCGTCGCCCGAATGGCTGATGATCCGCGAATTGCTGGAGCAGCGCGACGACGCCACGCTGCGCCGCGTGCGCGTGGCCGTGGGCGAACTGCTGGGCACGGGCGGCGCCAACGACAGTGGCCGTGCCGTGCGCAGTTCGCGTGTGGCGCTGATCGGGCTGCGCGGCGCCGGCAAGTCGACGCTGGGCGCGATGCTGTCCGAAGACCTGGGCTTCCCCTTCGTGGAACTCAGCCGCGAGATCGAAAAATTCGCCGGCTGCAGCATCGCCGAGATCCAGGCGCTGTACGGCGTGAACGCCTACCGGCGCTACGAACGGCGAGCGCTGGAAGAAGCGATCCAGATCTACCCCGAGGCCGTGATCGCCACGCCCGGCGGGCTGGTGTCGGACCCCGCCACTTTCAACCAGCTGCTGGCCCACTGCACCACCGTGTGGCTGCAGGCCAGCGCCGAAGACCACATGAAGCGCGTCACCGCGCAAGGCGACCTGCGCCCCATGGCCGCCAGCCGCGAGGCCATGGAAGACCTCAAGGGCATCCTGGCCGGCCGCGCCGCGTTCTACTCCAAGGCGGAATTCCGGCTCGACACCAGTGCGGCGCCGCTGCAGCCCACGTTCCAGGCGCTGCGCGGCATCGTCCGGCAGGCATTGAAGCTGCCGAACTGAGCTTCTGCGTGGTATGCATTAAACTGCTTGACTTGACTGCAATACACGCAATATCATGCTTTTCGCAGAATCGCGAACAAGCATGTTGATGCATTCATCGCAGGAGACCCGCCCATGAGCACCGCCCCCCGCGTCGACTACCAGACCCACCCCGCCCAGTACCGCCACTGGAAGCTGAAGTTCGAAGGCCCGGTGGCCACGCTGGTGGCCGATTTCGACGAAAACGGCGGCCTGGCGCCGGGCTACAAGCTCAAGCTGAACAGCTACGACTTGGGCGTGGATATCGAGCTGAACGACGCCGTGCAGCGCATCCGCTTCGAACACCCCGAGGTGCGCACCGTGGTCGTGACCAGCGCCAAGGAGAAGGTCTTCTGCTTGGGCGCCAATATCTTCATGCTCGGTGTTTCCAGCCACGCCTGGAAGGTGAACTTCTGCAAATTCACCAACGAAACGCGCAACGGGCTGGAGGACTCTTCCGCCCACAGCGGCCTCAAGTTCCTGGCCGCCGTCAACGGCGCCTGCGCCGGTGGAGGCTACGAACTGGCGCTGGCCTGCGACGAGATCATCCTGGTCGACGACCGCAGCAGCGCGGTGAGCCTGCCCGAGGTACCGCTGCTGGGCGTGCTGCCCGGCACCGGCGGCCTGACGCGCGTGACCGACAAGCGCCGGGTGCGGCACGACCTGGCCGATATCTTCTGCACCACCACCGAAGGCGTGCGCGGGCAGAAGGCCGTAGCCTGGCGGCTGGTGGACGCTGTCGCCAAGCCTGCCGTCTTTGCGCAGAAGGTGCAGGAGCGGGCGCTGGAACTGTCCGCGCAGAGCGACCGGCCCGCCGGCGCCCAGGGCGTGGCGCTGAAGCCGCTGCAGCGCACGATCGAGACCGACGCGCTGCGCTACGGTCTCGTCACGGTGGAGATCGATCGCGCCAAGCGCACCGCCACCTTCACCGTGCGCGGGCCGGCCGGCGCGCAGCCGCAACGGCCCGACGACATGGTGGCCGCAGGTGTGGCGTGGTACCCGCTGCAATTGGCGCGCGAGCTGGAAGATGCCATCCTTTCGATGCGCACCAATGAACTCGACATCGGCACCTGGCTGATCAGGACCGAAGGTGACGCCGCGGCCGCATTGGCCGTGGACGCCACGCTGCTGGCGCACAAGGACCACTGGCTGGTGCGCGAGACCATCGGCTACCTGCGCCGCACCTTCAGCCGGCTGGACGTGTCGTCGCGCAGCCTGTTCGCGCTCATCGAACCGGGTTCGTGCTTCGCCGGCACGCTGCTCGAACTGGCGCTGGCCTGCGACCGCAGCTACATGCTGGCGCTGCCCGACGACGAAGCGCGGGCGCCGAAAGTCACCGTGGGCGAGGCCAATTTCGGCCTCGTTCCCATGGTCACCGGCCAAAGCCGGCTGCAGCGGCGCTTCTACGATGAAACCCCGGCGCTGGACGCCGTGCGCGCCAAGACCGGCCAGGCGCTGGACGCCGATGCGGCCTTTGCGCTGGGCCTGATCACGAGCAACCCCGACGATATCGACTGGGCCGACGAGGTGCGCATCGCGGTGGAGGAGCGCGTGGCCATGAGCCCCGACGCGCTCACCGGCATGGAAGCCAACCTGCGCTTCAACGGCCCGGAGAACATGTTCACCCGCGTCTTCGGCCGCCTCACGGCGTGGCAGAACTGGATCTTCCAGCGCCCCAATGCCGTCGGCGAGAAGGGTGCACTGAAGGTTTACGGCACCGGCCAGAAGGTCGGCTTCAATTTCGACCGCGTTTGAAGGAACGAGACATGTCCAGCATCGACTACAGCGAAAAGATCCCCAACAACGTCAACCTGGCCGAGGACCGCACACTCAAGCGCGCGCTGGAGCAGTGGCAGCCCAACTACCTGGCGTGGTGGGCCGACATGGGCCCCGACGACAGCCAGAATTTCGACGTCTACCTGCGCACCGCGGTCAGCGTGGACCCGCAGGGCTGGGCGCAGTTCGGCCACGTGAAGATGCCCGACTACCGCTGGGGCATCTTCCTCAACCCGGGCGAGGCCGACCGCAAGATCCACTTCGGCGACCACAAGGGCGAAGCCGCCTGGCAGGACGTGCCCGGCGAATACCGCGCCAACCTGCGCCGCATCATCGTGACGCAGGGCGACACCGAGCCGGCCAGCGTGGAGCAGCAGCGCCATCTGGGACTCACCTGCCCCAGCCAGTACGACCTGCGCAACCTGTTCCAGGTCAACGTGGAAGAAGGCCGCCACCTGTGGGCCATGGTCTACCTGCTGCACAAATATTTCGGCCGCGACGGCCGCGAGGAAGGCGAAGCCCTGCTCGAACGCCGCAGCGGCCAGCAGGACAACCCGCGCATCCTGCAGGCCTTCAACGAAGAAACGCCCGATTGGCTGAGTTTCTTCATGTTCACCTATTTCACCGACCGCGACGGCAAGTTCCAGCTCTGCGCGCTGGCCGAAAGCAGCTTCGACCCGCTGGCGCGCACGACGAAATTCATGCTCACCGAAGAAGCCCACCACATGTTCGTGGGCGAGAGCGGCATCAGCCGCATCATCCAGCGCACCTGCGCGGCCATGAACGAGCTGAAGACCGATGAGGTGACGAAGCTGCGCGCTGCTGGCGTTATCGACCTGCCCACGTTGCAGCGCTATCTGAATTTCCACTTCAGCGTCACCATCGACCTCTTCGGCGCCGACGAGAGCAGCAACGCCGCCACCTTCTACAGCACGGGTTTGAAGGGCCGCTACGAGGAAGGCAAGCGCAGCGACGACCACGTGCTCAAGGGGCAGACCTACAAGGTGCTGAATGTTCAGGGCGGGCAGCTGGTGGAAAAGGAAGTGCCGATGCTCAATGCGCTGAACGAGGTGCTGCGCGACGACTACATCAAGGACAGCGTGTCCGGCGTCGGGCGCTGGAACAAGGTCATCGAAAAGGCCGGCATCCCGTTCCGGCTGCAGACGCCGCACAAGGCCTTCCACCGCAATATCGGCTCGCTGGCCGGCGTGAAGGTGTCGCCCTACGGGCGCGTGGTGTTGGAAGCCGAATGGACCGCCCATGTCGACCAGTGGTTGCCCAGCGGTGGCGACCGCGCCTTCGTCGCCAGCCTGATGGGCCGCGTGGTCGAACCCGGCAAATTCGCCAACTGGATCGCGCCGCCGATGATGGGTATCAACCGGCAGCCGGTGGACTTCGAATACGTGCGATTCAACTGACCATCTTACTCCCTCCCGCTTGCTGGAGAGGGAGCAAAGGCAGAGGCAAACCGGCATGGACATGGCTGACGCGGCCGTCATCAAGCAGCACCTGATCGACCCCGAGATCTGCATCCGCTGCAATACCTGCGAGGCCACCTGCCCGGTGGGGGCTGTGACGCACGACGACCGCAATTACGTGGTCGATGCCGCCAAGTGCAACCTGTGCATGGACTGCATTCCGCCCTGCCCCACCGGCAGCATCGACAACTGGCGGACGATGCCGCGGGTGCGCGCCTATACCGTGGCCGAACAACTCGGCTGGGACGAACTGCCCACCGAGTGGTCGGCCGAACAACTGGCGGCCGAGGGCGTGGTGGCCGATGCTGCCGAGGGCGCGGGCGCGACATCGGCAGCCCTGCCCGCAGCCAGCGCCGCCGAGGCCACCGCCGACACGGCCTTCGGCTCCGGCGGGGCGGTGCAGACCGTCGCCCACGGCGCCACGCTGCCGCCCTGGTCGGCGGCACACCCTTACACCAACCTCTACGGGCCGAAGGCCGCCGAGAGGGCGATCACCGCCACCGTGGCCGGCAATGTCCGTGTCACCCAGGTCGGGCGCGAATACGACACGCACCACATCGTGCTCGACTTCGGCGCCATGCCGTTTCCGCTGCTCGAAGGCCAGTCCATCGCCGTCGTGCCGCCGGGGCTGGACGCCCACGGCCGGCCGCACCACGCGCGCCAGTATTCGATCGCCAGCCCGCGCAACGGCGAACGGCCGGGCTACAACAATGCCTCGCTCACCGTGAAGCGCGTGCTGCAAGACCACCAGGGCCAGCCAGTGCGCGGCGTGGCCAGCAACTATCTGTGCGACCTGAAGCGCGGCGACACGGTGCAGGTCATCGGCCCCTTTGGCACCAGCTTCCTGATGCCCAACCACCCGAAGAGCCACATCGTGATGATCTGCACCGGCACCGGCAGCGCGCCGATGCGCGCGATGACGGAATGGCGGCGGCGGCTGCGGGCCTCGGGCAAATTCGAGAGCGGCAAACTGATGCTCTTCTTCGGCGCGCGCACGCAGGAAGAGCTGCCCTATTTCGGGCCGCTGCAGAACCTGCCCAAGGATTTCATCGATATCCACCTGGCCTTCTCGCGCACACTTGGCCAGCCCAAGCGCTACGTGCAAGACCTGATGCGCGAACGCGTCACCGATTTGGGGCCGCTGCTGGCCGACCCCAACGCCTATTTCTACGTTTGCGGCCTGAAGGCCATGGAAGAAGGCGTGGTGCTGGCGCTGCGTGACGTGGCGCTGCAGTCCGGGCTGGCCTGGGACAGCGTGGCGGCCTCGCTCAAGCGTGAAGGCCGCCTGCATCTGGAGACCTATTGATGGCGGGCTTCGTCACCTTGCGCATTTCCACCCGCGCCCCCGGCGTGGCGGAGGTGACGATGTCGCGCCCGGCGGTCTTCAATGCCTTCGACGAGGCCATGATCGGCGAGCTCGATGCCGCTTTTGCGCTGCTGGCCGAAGACGGCCACGTGCGGGTCATCGTGCTTGCGGGCGAAGGCAAACACTTCAGCGCGGGCGCCGACCTGCAGTGGATGCAGCGGGCCAGCACCGCCAGCCGCGATTGGAACCTGGTCGATGCGCGCCGCTTCGCGGCGATGCTGGCGCGCATCGAGTCCTGCCCCAAGCCGACCCTGGCGCATGTGCAGGGCGCGGCGCTGGGGGGCGGCGTGGGCCTGGTCTGCGCCTGCGACATCGCCATCGCCGCCGACAACGCCAGCTTCTCGGTGAGCGAAGCGCGCTTCGGCATCCTGCCCGCCGTCATCGGGCCTTATGTGGTGAATGCGGTGGGCAAACGCCAGGCGCGGCGGCTGGCGTTGACGGCCACTCGCATCAAGGCGGCCGAGGCGCTGGCCATCGGCCTGGTGCAGCAGGTGGTGGCCGCCGATGCGCTGGACGCCGCGGTCGACGCCACAGTGGCCGAACTGCTGACCGGCGGCCCGCAGGCACAGCGCGAGATCAAGCAGCTTTTCGCGCAACTTGCCTTGGGGCCGATCACGCCCGAGGTCATCGAACTCACCGCGCAGACAATCAGCCGCGTGCGCGGCAGCGACGAGGCGCGCGAAGGATTTGCCGCCTTCCTGGGCAAGCGGCCCGCTTCCTGGATACCGAAATGAACTCGTCGACTCTGCAAGGCGCGCCGGTGCTCGTGGTCGGCGCCGGCATCATGGGTGCCGGTATCGCGCAGGTGGCGGCGGCGGCCGGGCACCGCGTGATGCTGTTCGACAGCCGCGATGGCGCGGCCGCGTCGGCGCGCAACAAGCTCGCCGCCACGCTGGACGGCCTGGTGGCCAAGGGCAAGGTCGCGGCCGAGCAGGCGCAGGCCACGCTGGCGCGCATCGAGCCGATCGCGGCGCTGGAGCAAGCCGGCGGCGCGCGGCTGGTGGTGGAGGCCATCGTCGAAGATCTGGCCGCCAAGCGTGCGCTGCTGCGGCAACTGGAGGCCGTGGTCGATGCCAATGCCGTGCTGGCCACCAACACCTCTTCGATCTCGGTCACCGCGCTGGCCGCCGGGCTGGCCCAGCCGCAGCGGCTGGTGGGCATGCACTTCTTCAACCCGGTGCCGCTGATGAAGCTGGTGGAGGTGGTGTCGGGGTTGCACACCCACCCTGAGGTAGCCACGGCCATCTTCGATCTGGCCAAGACCTGGGGCAAGGTACCGGTGCATGCGCGCTCCACGCCCGGTTTCATCGTCAACCGCATCGCCCGCCCCTATTACGCCGAGGCGCTGGCGCTGCTGCACGAACAGGCCGCCACGCCGCAGGTGCTGGACGCCTGCCTGCGCGCGGCGGGCTTCCGCATGGGGCCGTGCGAGCTGATGGACCTGATCGGCCACGACACCAATTTCGCGGTCACGAATTCGGTCTTCGAGGCGAACTTCTACGACAAGCGTTACACGCCTTCGCTGGTGCAGCGCGAACTGGTCGACGGCGGCCTGCTGGGCCGCAAGAGCGGCCGCGGTTTCTACCGCTACCCCGAGGGCGTGCCCGCGCTGCCGGTGGCGCTGCATGCAGCGCCAGCGACGGCACGCGAGATCACGGTGCACGGCGACGATCCCATCGCCGATTTCATGGAGCAGGCAGCCACCACGGCGCTGGCGCCGCAAGGCTGGGGACCGCGGCGCGAACGCGGCAGCGGCTGGACCGGACTGGCCATCGACGGCCTGCACCTGGTGCTGACCGACGGCCGCCCGGCCTACGCCTGGGCCGACGCCCACGGCCGAGCCGACGTGGCCGTTTTCGACCGGCCGCTGCAACTGCCCGCCGCCCCCGGCAGCGCGTTGGCCTACGCCGTGGCCGACGGCGCCAGCGACGCCTGCCGCAGCCAGGTGCCGGCCTGGCTGGCGGCGCTGGGCTTCACGCCGCTGGCGGTGGCCGACACGCCGGGGCTCGTCGTCGCCCGCACCGTGGCCATGCTGATCAACGAAGCCGCCGACGCGGTGCAGCAAGGCGTTTGCGCGCCCGAGGCCGCCGACGCGGCGATGAAGCTCGGCGTCAACTACCCTGCCGGCCCGTTCGAGTGGCTGGCGCGCTGGAGCGTGCCGGGTGTGGCGGCGGTGGTCGACGCCCTCGACGCGCTGTACCGCGGCGAGCGCTACCGCCTGAGCCCATGGCTGCGCGCCCGTACCCGCGCAGGCGCCCGCGCCCTGCCATGATGTCGGCCCCGGCTGCACATCACTCCCCGCATCCCACCCCGCCATGAACCACGCCTATATCTGCGACGCGCTGCGCACTCCCTTCGGCCGCTACGGCGGCGCGTTGTCTGCCGTGCGCACCGACGACCTGGCCGCCGTGCCGATCCAGGCCCTGATGGCGCGCCACCCCGACATCGATTGGGCGGCGGTGGACGACGTGCTCTACGGCTGCGCCAACCAGGCCGGCGAAGACAACCGCAATGTCGCGCGCATGGCCGCGCTGCTGGCCGGCCTGCCGCCCGAGGTACCCGGCGCCACCCTCAACCGGCTGTGCGGATCGGGCCTGGACGCGGTGGGCAGCGCGGCGCGCGCCATCCGCTGCGGCGAGGCTCAGTTCGTCATTGCCGGCGGCGTGGAGAGCATGAGCCGCGCGCCCTTCGTCATGCCCAAGGCCGAGAGCGCCTTCAGCCGCAGCAACGCCGTCCACGACACCACCATCGGCTGGCGCTTCGTCAACCCGCGCATGAAGGCCTTGTACGGCGTGGATTCGATGCCCGAAACAGCCGAGAACGTGGCGCAGCAGTTCGGCATCGACCGAGCCGCACAGGACGCCATGGCGCTGCGCTCGCAGCTGAATGCCGTGCGCGCACAGCAGGCTGGCTTCTTCGACGCCGAGATTACGCCGGTGAGCCTGCCGCAGAAGAAGGGCGACCCGGTCTTGGTGGCGAAGGACGAACACCCGCGCGAGACCTCGCTGGAGGCGCTGGCGAAGCTCAAGCCCATCGTGCACGCCGGCGGCACGGTGACGGCTGGCAATGCGTCGGGCGTGAACGACGGCGCCTGCGCGCTGCTGCTGGCCAGCGAAGCAGCAGCCACGCGGCATGGGCTGACGCCGCGCGCACGCGTCGTCGGCATGGCCACTGCCGGCCTGGCGCCGCGCATCATGGGTTTCGGCCCGGCGCCGGCCACGCGACGCGTGCTGCAACTCACGGGCCTGAGCCTGGCGCAGATGGACGTCATCGAACTCAACGAGGCCTTTGCCGCCCAAGGCCTGGCGGTGCTGCGCGACCTGGGCCTGGCCGACGACGATGAGCGCGTCAACCCCAATGGCGGCGCCATCGCGCTCGGCCATCCGCTGGGCGCCAGCGGCGCGCGGCTGGCGACGACGGCGGTGAACCAGTTGCACAAGACGGGCGGCCGCTATGCGCTGTGCACCATGTGCATCGGCGTCGGCCAGGGCATCGCGCTGGTGCTCGAGCGAGTTTGAGGCCGCCGCGGCAGCGCGCCGGACACGCTGCGCCGCTTCGGCAGCGGCACGGACGGCAAAGCAGTGCGGGGCGTGAGCGCCCTCCGGGGACGACCGGGAACCATCGCCTTGCCAGGGCCGGGCGTGGTCCAATGACGTATCGTTCGGGTTTTGCACCAGAACCGAGCACCGACGAGGTTTCATGCCCGTGTATCCAGCTTCCACCCGCCGCGTCGAGCCGGCACCCGCCTGCGTCGAACGCTCCGGCCTCACGCAGGGCGGGCTGCAGCAACTGGTGGTTCCAGACCAGGCTTATTCCGAACGCCTGCTGGCCCTGGCCAATGGGCGCCGCACGGTGCGCCGCGGCGCACCGCTGTACCGCAGCGGCGAACGCCTGTCGCAGTTGTACGTGGTGCACAGCGGCCTGTTCAAGACCTGCCTGCTGCACGAGGACGGTCGCAGCCAGGTCACCGGCTTCCACCTCAGCGGCGACTGGCTGGGCCTGGACGGCATCGTCAGCGACTGCCACCGCTCCGACGCCGTGGCGCTGGAGGATGGCCAAGTCTGCACCATCGACTACAACGAGCTCGAGGTGCTGCTGCATGAATATCCCGAACTGCGGCGCCAGTTCCAGCGCATCCTGAGCCGCGAGATCGTGCGCAGCACCGAAATGATGCAGTTGCTGGGCGGCATGTGCGCCGAAAAGCGGGTGGCCACCTTCCTGCTCGACCTGACCCAGCGCCTGCGCGAACGCGGCGGGCCGGAAACCTCTCTGGTGCTGCCCATGACGCGCGAGGAGATCGGCAGCTGCCTCGGGCTCAAGCTCGAGACCGTGAGCCGCATGTTCTCGAAACTGCGCAAGGCCGGCGTGCTCGACGTCACGCAGCGGAACGTGCAACTGGTCGACGTGGCCGCGCTGCAGCACATCGCGCACGGTTGATCCAGCGGCCCGGTTGGAACGCGCCGGTGCCCTCGCTCTTCAGCCGCCGCTGCGCTTGACGCTGTAGCCCTCGCGGGTCAGCAGTTCGATCACGCGCTCGCAGTGATCGCCCTGCACTTCGAGCACGCCTTCCTTGACCGTGCCGCCCGACCCGCAGGCGGTGCGCAGGCGCTTGCCCAGCGCCGCAAGCACCGCAGCGTCGCCAACAACGCCGCGAATCACGGTGACGGCCTTGCCGCCGCGGCCCTTCGTTTCGCGGCTGACGCGCACGATGCCGTCGCCGCGGGGCGCTGCTGCCTGGGCCGCACAGGTGCAAGTCGCCAGCGGCTGGCGACAGGCCGGGCACATGCGCCCGCCTTCGGTGGAATAGACCAGTCCGCCTTGGGGTGGCTTGCGCATGCGGGGTGGGCTCCAGGTGGGGCTCGAACGATGCCGGGCCGCCATTTTCGGGCCCCGAGGCGCCGGTCCAGAATCGAACCCCGATCTTGCCCGGAGTCCCCTGCCATGCCTGCCCCGCCACCGCCCTCGCACCTGACCGCCCTCATCACCGGCGCTTCTTCGGGCATCGGCGAGGCGCTGGCGCACTGCTTCGCGCGCGACGGCCACCGCCTGGTGCTGGTGGCCCGCAATGCAGACAAGTTGCAGGCCCTGGCCGATGCGCTGCACGCCGCCCACGGCACGCGGGTCGACGTGCTGCCGGCCGACCTGGCGCAGCCGGGTACCGCCGCCGACCTGGCCGCTGCGCTGCGGCGGCGGCGGCGCAGCGTCGACGTGCTCGTCAACAACGCCGGCGTGCTGGAACAGGGCGCCTTCACGGCCATCGCGGCCGAGCGGCACCAGGAACTCATCGCCCTGAACGTGGCTGGGCTCACGGCCATGCTGTCGGCCTTCCTGCCCGGCATGGTGCGGCGGGGCCGCGGGCGCGTGCTCAACGTGGCCTCCATCGCCGCCTTCCAGCCGGTGCCCGCGCTGGCCAGCTACGCCGCCACCAAGGCCTATGTGCTGTCGCTGACCGAGGCACTGGCCGAGGAACTGCGGGGCACCGGCGTCAGCATCGGCGCGCTGTGCCCCGGCATCACCGCCACCGCCATGCTCGACCGCGCCGCGGCGCGCAACGGTCGCCTGTCGCAGTTGCCGGGTCTGGTGGTCGGCCGGGTCGAAGACGTGGCGGTCGAGGCCTACCGCGCCTGCTTCAACGACGTGGTCGTCACGGTGCCGGGCGTGCTGAACCAGACCGCTGCACTGGCCTCGCGGGCGGCGCCGAAGTGGCTGCTGCGGCGCTTCACGGGGGCGCTGGGCCGCAGGGTGTTCTGAAGACGGGCAACAACACCGGCCCTGCCCGGCCCGCTGGGTTGAACCGACGCTCAACCGAGGCGCCGCTGCAGCGCCGCCACCAGGCGCGCCGCGGTGGTGTCGACGTCGGCCGCCACGCCGAGGGTGCGCAGGTCCACCGTCTGCAGGCCGGCATAGCCGCAGGGGTCGATGCGCGTGAAGGGTTCCAGGTCCATGGCCACGTTCAGCGCCACGCCGTGGTAGCTGCAGTGGCGGCTGACCTTGATGCCCAGCGCCGCGATCTTGCCCAGGCCGTGAAAGGGGTCGGCAGGATCGGCAGCTTCGGGCGCCAGCCGCGCATGGCCGAAGGGGTCGGCCAGCCGCACATAGATGCCCGGGGCACCACGCACGCGGTGGCCGGTGACGCCGTACGACGCCAGCGTTTCAATCACCGACTCTTCGATGCGAAAGACATATTCCTTGACATAGATGCCCAGCCGCCGCAGGTCCAGCAGCGGGTAGGCCACCACCTGCCCCGGGCCATGGTGGGTGACCTGGCCGCCGCGGTCGGTGCGCACGACCGGAATGTCGCCCGCGGTCAAGACATGCGCGTCGCGCCCGGCCACGCCCTGAGTGAAGACGGGGTCGTGCTCGACGAGCCAGAGTTCGTCTTCGCTGCCCGGCCCGCGCGCCGCGGTATGGGCACGCATGGCGGCCTCGACTTCGGCGTAGGGCCGGCGGCCCAGTGGGACGATGCGCATGCTGCGCGGGAGTCTAGCCCTCGGCGCGCGGTGGGACCCGCCTCGGCGCCGTTCGCGCCCGCGGCGGCAGCCCCACCCGCTGCGTTGCACAATGAGCACATTCTCAGACCGCAGCCCCCTGCCAACGCACCGCCATGGAAGTCCCCACCCTGGAAAACAAGCCGCTGTCCAAGATCCACCTCATCGGGGGTGAAAAGGGCGGTGTCGGCAAGTCGATGGTGTCGCGCCTGCTGGCGCAGTATTTCATCGACCACCAACTGCCCTTCATCGGTTTCGACACCGACCGCTCGCACGGCTCACTGTTGCGCTTCTATGCCGACTACGCGTCGCCGGCACTCGTGGACAGCTACGAGGCGCTGGACAAGATCATCGAAGGCGCCGTCGAACAACCCGGCAGCCGCGTGCTGGTGGACCTGGCGGCGCAGACCCACGAGCCGCTGGTGAAGTGGATGGACGAGTCCGGCGTGCTGGACATGGCCGACCTGTCCGGCATCACGCTCAACTACTGGCACGTGATGGACTCGGGCCGCGACTCGGTGGACCTGCTGGCGCGGCTGCTCGACCGCTTCGGCCAGCGCCTGCATTACGTGCTGGTGCGCAACCAGTTGCGCGGCGACGACTTCGGCCAGCTCGAACGCTCGGGCCAGCTCGAACGCGCGCTCGGCCTGGGCGCGCGCACGGTCGACGTGCGGCGCCTGCACGACGCCGTGGTGCAGAAGATCGACGCCCGCAACGCCAGCTTCTGGCTGGCCAAGAACGGCTCGGCCATCGACGGCCCGGGCCTGGGCCTGATGGAGCGGCAGCGGCTCAAGCTGTGGCTGAACCATGCCTACGGCGAGATCGCCAAGGTGGGCGCCTAGGATGACGGCCGCGGACGGAGGCAGCCGGCATATCCGCCTGACCTCGCACCCCGGCCAGGGCAGCGCCGGAGCGCCGCCCATCCACTGGGGTGCGGCCGACCCGCTGCAGCGCGGCCCCGTCGTCGGCACCACCACGCACCGCAGCCAGCGCAACGTGGTGGGCACGCACAGCGGCAGCTACGGCGTGTACCGCGCGCTGGCCGTGGCCGCCGGCAACCTGACACGCGGCCACCGCGCCGACCTCACCGACACGGCGCCCACCGACCTCATCGGCCCCTACCCGCCCTGGGCCGACGGCCAGCGCATCGTCTCCATCGACCCCTGGGGCGCCAGCGTGCAGCAGGTGTACGCCGACCACCTGGCGCAGGGCTACGACATCCGCCCCACCATCGCCGTCACCAAGGCGCGCATCCACCTGCCGGAAATCAAGCAGGCCATTGCTTTCCAGCGCCTGGCCATCGACGGCGCCGTGCTGCTGGAAGATGCCTCGGCCCATGTCACCAAGGTGGCGCTGGAGCCGGTGTGGTGGCTGCCCGGCGTGGCGGCGCGCTTCAAGGTCAGCGAAGCCGACCTTCGCCGCGCCCTCTTCGAGGAAACCGGCGGCATGTA